>CAMTOL010000264.1 GCA_947074135.1 uncultured Rikenellaceae bacterium | reverse complement strand
ACGTCGCCACAGATGCGTTGTGGCGTCGCATGTCGAGACTCGTTTTTTACGTCTGATATTATTTCTCTACTCTTGTGAGTTTGGGCCGATGATACTGTAATGGACACTGCAACTAGGTCAGCTGTAAGAATCACTTTTGCTTTCATCTCTTTTTTCCTGTAGTTTTAATAGTGTTCAACTCATTTCGTGGTTCTTTGGAGTTTGCGAAGAATAGTTTTAACTCTCTAGTCACGACTTGTTATCAACCACGAAACTCAAAAGTTGTACCAAAATCGTCAAATCTATTTTCGCATCTTCAGTTAGTTAGAGTACCAAAACACAAAAAGGTTTAAAACTGGCAAAAAAAAGAGGGGAAAATTTTATCTCCTCCTCTTTTTATTTCAGATTCTTTTTATTGACAGATATCTATCATCTCAGCTTTAAGTGATGGTGCTGACATTTGAGGGTCGAGTGGGTACATCGGACGATGAATACCCCTGTAGGGCAGCTTCTCCAGCTCTTGATCGACACCACCACGCGTTTGAGCCATCATCCAGTCTCCTCGCATTGCGTACAACTCTTCGGTCAGATAACCCAACTTAACAACTATAATATCTGCCTCTCTAGGATTCAACCCAAGAGCATCGAAATCTCGTTCATAGTGATACGGACGACGAGTCTGAGTAACAATCACCTGCATCGAGCCAACTCGAACCACCACCTTTGTATTATCCTCACTCTCAACTATTGTTTCGACCACTCCACTCAGCTCAACTGGCTCAGCGTAACGATTATCGACCATCGCCCCAACCTTTTCTCTAACCTTTCCTCCTACACCAACTTTGAGCGCTTGTTCTACCAATGCAGGACCCGGTATCGAAGCGTAAATCAAGCGTTTACCATTTGGCTTCTTAAATTCCGGGCGTTTTAACAACTCGGTGAGTGTCCACGTCACATCTCCTGCACCTCCAGCAGTCGGATTATCACCCATATCACTCACAAAATATGGTCGTTTATCGCTCTTCAAAGCCGCTGTCAAACACTCTTCCAAAGAGGCTGTCGGAGCTACAAACTCGAACTCATCACGCACGTCCCAAAACCTTTTAGCTAAACTCTGTGCAGCCGCCACAACCTCTTGTTCGCTATCGCCATAAGCCATAACAACAGCGTGATTACGAGGCTCGTCGGCCCAAGCATACGAAATCCAAATTGCAGCGTCAATCACCCCCTCGCTCTGTGTCAATGGCTCAATAGCGGCATAGAGCGATGCACCTGGTTCAACTCTTGTCGAGGTCTTCTCGCCTGGTAGTAGAATCGGCACATAAACCCACGCCTTATACTTGGGTTTACCTTTGTCTATTCTATCCAGAAGGTTAACAACTGCACGTTTTTTCGATATATATCTATCTTCGTGGGGAGCCATTCGGTAGCAAGTTATCAAATCGCTCATTTGAGCTAATGGTTTTGACACACAACCGTGCAAATCCATACAGGTAGAGATAATTACATCACGCCCAACAACTCCACGAACTCTGGCAATAAAATCGCCTTCGGGGTCTTCCAATCCCTCGACACTCATCGCTCCGTGAATATCCAAGAACAGTGCATCATAAGGCATACCTTCTTTGAGTCTTTCGATAGTTTCGTCCACCAACTCCTCGTAAGCCTCGCTAGTAACCATACCTCCCGGAGTTGCGCTCGACATCATCACTGGCAACCACTCAGCCTGTTGACGAAGCGTTGAATCTTCACTCAAAAACGGGTAAAGTCTATACATTTCGTCGCCTCTAAATACTCGGAACATATCTTTGCTTGTGCGCGCCGGAGAGAATGTACTGCACTCTATTGCAATGCCGACAACTCCTACTCGTGGTTTTGGTTTTTCTGTGCATCCAACCACAAATAACAATGCAGTAATCATTAAGAAAAGAGCTCTTTTCATCACTTATATAGTTTAAATTTGAGTGTTGCTAAGTTACAGAAATAATACGATATACCCAAACAATTGACAACAAATATACTTAAAACAAGCACCATAAAACCAGCAATAATGTTCAATATGTACTATAAACTATCTATAATATAGCAAAACACATATAAAAATTGTCCATAATGAAACATAATAATATTTTTGTCATCTAATCCGCAAACAAAAGTTGCAGTGAAATTACATTGAAAATTTGGCTCACAAATTGCTTGATAAAACAAACAAACACAATATAACAATCTTAAAATGCAGTACAAAGTAAAAACCATACTATTTATAATAGTCTTTGTTGCCACAGGTAAACTATACGCACAGCAAAGAGTGGTTGAACTAACACTTGAACAGTCGCTCGAACAGATGCTAATCAGTAGCAAGAGCGTTGAATTATCGACCAAACAGTTATATTGGGCAAACGCCGAAATGGGCCAACTCAACTCGCACTGGTATCCTTCAATTTGCGTCACTGGACCCTACGTCCACTCTCTCTACGCCATCGTAGTCCGTCACCCTCTGGATCATTTCACCACTCCTGCTCACTCATTCTTC
>CAMTOL010000263.1 GCA_947074135.1 uncultured Rikenellaceae bacterium | reverse complement strand
GACTGGAGTTCAGACGTGTGCTCTTCCGATATGTTATAGGCAGACACTATGGAGGACTTAAAGAATCAATTAGGTAAATCTAGCGATATTAAAGCAGTAGTTATTGTTAGAAATATCGAGACATACATTGAGAAATACTATTCTGGAACCGAAGATCACTCAAAAACGATTGTAAAATAAGATTTTCGTAATATTCGTTAATCGCCTCGAATTGCAATCATAGTAGATTGGTGTAAGTGTGTTTTTTTAGTGTGGAAATGTTTGATGGTTTACCAAATGAACCTATTAAATATTTCCACATTTTGTTGAAAATTAATGCAGTATCTAACTCTTTTTTTAGTTTAATAGTAAAAGATTTACAGCTAAATTCCACAACTAACAAACTAAACCAATAACACTATGAGAATTAAATTTTACATACGGCTACTATCTGTATTTGCAATGGCTCTTATGTGCTTACCTGCAACACTAAAGGCGCAGCAAAAAAGCGAGCGCCGACTTAAAATTGAAGAGCAACGAGCAGAGCTGATGCAGACTCGCCACCAAATTAGAGTTGGTATAGGAGCTTTTCCATATCCATTGTATTCTCACTACAATACAATTACAAAGTATGATACTCCTACTTTTAGTTTAGAATATACTTATAGAGTAGAGGAGTTTTTGGAGATAGGTGGTTCGTTTGCTGCAAAGTTTTATAACCGTAATTGTGCCGAGTCGAGGTATGGCGATTTTAGTAATGATGCGCCATTTATGTCGGAGTATGGAGAAAAAGGAACTTTAATTGCCGCTTCTGTGTTTGCTCGTTACTCTTGGTTCAACCGTCGTTGGGTGTCGTTCTATTCGTCGTTGGGTATAATGCTTGCCTATGAATTTTATGAGCAAAGAGAGCTTGGTAGTAATAATATTGTATCAAGTTATAAGGGTTTATATCCGAGGAATTTTACATCTGTTTTGCCCGATTTTGTGCCATTTGGAGTGAGGGTTGGTCGTAAGTTTTTTGCTTATTTCGAGCCGATTGGCTACTCGAACCGAGGAGTGTTGTGTATGTTCGGTTTCGGCTATAAGTTCTAATATATTGTTTTATCGGTAGCTTATAATAAGCAAACATTATTATTTTTAATTGAATGAGAAAGTTATTCTTAATGTTT
Organism: uncultured Rikenellaceae bacterium; assembly: GCA_947074135.1. Lineage (GTDB taxonomy): Bacteria > Bacteroidota > Bacteroidia > Bacteroidales > Rikenellaceae > Mucinivorans. Next base: position 1,368 of record CAMTOL010000263.1, on the reverse strand, counting down.
TTTGTTGCAACTATTTCAATAGCTTCGTTTGCGCAAGAAAATACTTCGACTAGTAGCCCAATAGAGGTGTGTGCCGAGCGTAAGAGATTAATACGTGAGGAGTTGATGCAGACTCGCCACCAAATTCGTTTGGGAGTGGGTGTGATTCCTCAGTTTGGATGTTGTGGCTATTCTACCTCAAATCGTCTTAGTCCCCCAACAAAGATCGTCTAGTACTCTTATCTTTTCTTCGATTTTTTGTATTTGGGTCCTTTCGTGTCTTTTACATATTGTTCTCGATACACATCCTTTACTATTTCCATTTTCTACGATGGTAGTAGCCGGGGATTTGATGGCTATTCGTTTACAAGAAGCTACCTCTTGTCGTGGTCGGTTTTTGCCCGTTATGCTTGGTTTAATCGACGTTGGGTATCGCTCTATTCATCACTTGGAATTATGGGCGGATATAGCAATATGTATGAGAAGATGGATGGGCAGACAATAGATAGTTATAGTGGATTTGGAAGTATTAATAATGTGCCCGTAATTCCAGAGCTTGTGCCGATAGGTATAAGAGTCGGACGAAGATTTTTTGGTTATTTCGAACCGTTTGGAATATCTGCTCGTGGATTTGTCCTAATGGCAGGTTTTGGCTATAAATTTTAATATGCCAAAACTATCAATCAAGATTTAGTGTTACCATTTAACCTCTAAAGTAGTGTAAGATAGAAACGACTGTCATCTTGTTTTACGAGAGTGACAGTCGTTTTTGTGTGTGTAGCCTATTTTGCTAAGATTTCTGAGATTGGTATTTGTTGGAAAACAAGATTCGCTTGACTGCTTTCGTAGAGAATGCCTACAATGCTATCATTAACAGCTGTCATCGATGAGTAACCAAACCCGCCATATTCATCTAAAAGCACCCAATATTCTTCAGGCCAGCTATTGCCCTGATCTGTACTTGCTTTAATTGTTATATTCTCTCTGCGAAGCCTTGAGTTTGGATTCGAAAACAACAAAACGCCGTTCTGTTCTCCCTCGACCTCGTAGGGGTAACGATATAGACACGCCATACATAGTGACTCAACAAGTGCTTTTCTGTGTGTTGGGTGAAACTCCCAAGTTTTTCCCATATCTTTAGTAATTGTAACTGCACGATTCTTTATCTCAGAGGTTTCTCCGTTTGGATTCTCGTTAGATCCTTTGTTTGCATTGCGGTTATCTCTCATATTGAGCATCAACGAACCGTCGTTTAGCTCCACTATGCTACACTCCGTCGAGTTGCTGTATGCGTGATTTGAAACATTCCAAGTCTCCACCTCGTCGGTGAGTTAAATGAAGTTGGAGGACGAAAGTCCATTTTGTTCTTGCTCATGTGAAGGATTTATT
>CAMTOL010000262.1 GCA_947074135.1 uncultured Rikenellaceae bacterium | reverse complement strand
AAGGAGAGATGTAAAGAGGTGTTGGGTGCGTGTAATGATGTAGAGGTGGGGGCGGGCTATGCAGGCACCTGATAGTGAACTCTACGAAGAGTGGTTGAACGTATCTGGGCAGATGGCTGGATCGTTGTCTTCTACGTCTATGTTGTAGGTGGGGTCAATATTAAGAGAATTTTTGACGACAAAGCACTCTCGCTCTTTATTATGCCACCCTCAATCGAGGAGCTTAGAAAAAGGCTTGTCGGTCGAGCAACTGATAGTGAGGAGGCAATAGATAGACGAGTTGCAAAGGCTGAGTCGGAGATTGAGTATGCTCCACAGTTCGACAAAATCATAGTCAACGACAATCTTGAGGCGGCACTCATTGAGTCTGAAAAGGTTATTGCCGATTTTATAGATAAATAGTTCTATTATTGAGATCGCAAAGCGTCAACTTAAAGAGTATCGTTCAAGATAGTAAGTTCTTGTTTTGGTATCAAAATTGTTTGATTTAATAGTGTTTAATCAATAACACATTTTATTAACTTTTTATATCAAAACTAGCAATGAAAAAAATTATTTACTCATTTATTGCAGCATTTGTTGTTATTTCGTTTTCGAGTTGCAATAATTCTAACGAATTGAATTACTCTAACTATATTGTTGGAGATTGGGCTTGTATTGGGGTTGATGGTAACTATTTTGCAACGGATAGCATCAAATTCTACTCTTTTGATTCTAACAATACAGGAGCTTTAGCATTTGGACAAACCGATGCTAATGGTGTTGGCACATGTATTAAGATGCAAAACGTGTCGTATCAGAGGTCGGGCAATATAGTAACTATTTCAGCCACCAACAGTGGTGGCGATGTAGTTCGTCAACAGTTCCATCTTTACGCCTTGACCTCGTTGAGTATGGTTGCCGACATTGAGTCATACACAATCAATGGGGTTGAGCAAAATGTAGGTTCTCAACTCTTGCTCCAACGCGAATATTATCCATTAGTGTCGCCTACTATTTCAGGTATCTGGCAAACTCCATCGCTCACCGAGCCTTCGATTAATATTATTAGAGAGTTCTTCTCAAACCAAACTTATAACTACTATAAGTATAACACACAAACAAAGACATATATAGAGCAGATAATAAACGAGTGTTCTTATTTGCAGTATGGACAGTTTATGGTTATGCTCTATCCAAATACTTCAAACGTGAACCAAACTTATAAGTGTTGGGATTTGATGAACCAACCAACAGCAAATAAGATTCAGTGGTTTAGTAAGAATGCCTCTGGCAATGCGGTTTACGAAACACTTACACGAATTAGCGTGCTGCCATAATTAGAATTAAGAATTATTTATAAATAGATTGGAACGAACCAACCAATTTATAACTCTTAATTTACGTTTGCGGAACTATATCCATTGGAGCAAATTCGCCGTTAAGAGCTTTGAAATATCCTGCGACAGCTATCATCGCTGCGTTATCGGTAGTCAAGAATCGCTCTGGAATAAAAGTCTGCCAACCCTTCTGGTCGCCTAGAAGGGCAAGAGCATTGCGAAGTCCCGAATTTGCCGAAACCCCACCGCCAATGGCAACTTGAGTAATACCATACTTCTTAACCGCTTTCTCAACGCGTTTAAGAAGTATGGTTATAATAGTATGTTGCAGCGAAGCGCATAAATCTGCTAGATTCTGCTCTACGAAATTTTCATTTTTTGCTACCTCGTCACGAACTGTGTATAGAAACGAGGTTTTGAGCCCCGAAAAACTAAAATCTAGCTCTCCAACCATTGGACGAGCAAACTTAAAACGAAGAGGGTCGCCCTCGGCTGCCAATCTATCGATGTGTGGACCACCAGGGTAGGGTAGCCCCATAACTTTAGCACACTTGTCAAAAGCCTCCCCAGCTGCATCGTCAATAGTTGTGCCTACTATCTCCATATCGAAGTGCGAGCGCATTAACACAATCTGAGTGTGTCCGCCAGAAACCAAAAGACAAAGAAACGGAAATGTTGGAGCATTGTACTCTCTGTCGGGTAGTTGCAGAAAGTGCGAAAGAATGTGCCCTTGTAGGTGGTTGACCTCGATGAGCGGTTTGCCAGTTGCAAGAGCAAAACCTTTGGCAAAGCTTACACCAACAAGTAGCGAACCCAATAGTCCAGGTCCACGAGTAAAAGCAATAGCATCAATCTCGTTTGGAGTTAGTTCTGCTTTTTTGAGAGCCTCGGCAACAGTAGGTACAATATTGGCCTGATGGGCACGAGAGGCAAGTTCGGGCACAACCCCACCCCAACTCTGGTGGACTGCTTGTGAGGCAATTACCGAAGAACGTAATAGAGTATTAGTTACAACTGCAGCAGATGTGTCGTCGCACGATGATTCGATGGCTAGTATATTCACTTTTTATTATATAATTACTAGTTTTATCTGCTAATTAAAATAATTATCAAAAAACGGATAAACACCTTACTAGTATGTGATGTTTTGATTCATCCATTCACAAAAATAGTGTAAACTTTTGGTTTATCAAGCTTTTATAAAACCGTTAAAATTCATTCTACTATTT
>CAMTOL010000261.1 GCA_947074135.1 uncultured Rikenellaceae bacterium | reverse complement strand
AACTAGCATCGAAATCGTGAACTACATCTATCAGAGCCTGCGCCATCTGCTCCTTAAGATCTTTAATCTCGGGGTGTTGCCCATTCTCTGATTGCAGTAGCTTTATTGTCTCTACACTCAAAAGATTAGAGATATTGACGATAACTTGTTTGGGTGCAGCCGAAGAGAGTTTACCTGTTCCAGAGTAATTACCTCCTGCCATACCATCATCGGGACCATCGCCAATGGCATTTGCATTAAATGAGATAGGGTTGTCATTAAATGGGGTTGGATTACCTTTGTCAGGCTCGTTGGAGTAAAGCATACTTGTAAAACCAGCTTTCTCCATTATGTTACGAGCTATCTCCTCCGATCCACCCCAAGTTTGACGAAGTGCAGCGGTGAACTTAACTACCTTGTCGTGTACACTTTGTTGTCCGGCGAGTGAAGCTGTTCGCTCTGCATCTGTAGCGTTTTTATCTAACTCCTTTTGAACCCAGTTGCCATTTTTGTCGAGATAGAAACCGTTTTTTTCGAGAAAGCCAAAATCGAACTTTGCCGCTTTCATTGCTGCTTGTGCCGCAGTTTGTGAAGACATCACTTGTCGATACCTAGCTGCAAAACGCTCTATTTCTGGCACCACCGTACCATTCATATATTGGGCATAGTCATACAACTTATAGGCATCGGTCTCTTTCATATCACCAATACCCTTAGCATATATAGCTTTACCGTCTTTACCTATCGTATATAGAGTTTTGTCTAACGTGCTTTCATCTTGACCGAACTTCTCCTTGATGTTGGTAATGAACGCCCCGATTTCAATATCTGTTCGAGCCTTACCCAACTCTGCAAATGCAGAATTTATACGAGATTGAGAATCTCGTTCTGCTAATGTTTTGATTGCGGCACGTGAGTCATCTTGACGAGCATCTCCAAATGAATATGGCGTATAGTTTGGATTGTAACCACCTGTAACAGAAGACCCACTGGCTGAACTTGAAAAAACAGCTGCCCACCAATTGCCGGTAAATGCGCCAATCTTTTGACCAGAACCCTCTTCGATGGTTTTTGCTCCGGTTAGGTCATCAACTGCTTTTTTAGCATTTAAGGCTGTTTGATAAGTATTAGTCAAAGAGGTATTGAGTGCATCTATTGAAGGATAGCGATATTTTCTATTTGCCTCTATCTCTTCTAATACGGCATCCTTAGCCTCTTTTACTTTCCAAGTCTTGTAGGCTAACCAGCCCAATGCGCCAACCAATGCAGCAATACCTGCTGTTGCAGCTATCGCAGTACCTCCTAGTGCACCGATTGAAGCTCCGGCACCAATAAGACCATTACCTGTTGCGACCTGAGAAGCAAATAATCCAGAACCTTTCAGTCCAATACCTCCAACTCCTGCCGAGACTAAAGCTTGAGCCATAGCTCCCTTGCCTGAAACACCAGCGGCACCCAAGGCCGTTACAATTTGTCTCTTTGCAGCAAACGAGAGTTTCCCGCCAGCTCCTCCAATACTACCCATACCTACCAAAGAGGAGATAGCTTGCAACCCTGTTCCGGCAACTGACTGTTTGCCAAGAAACCCAAGAGCAACTCCAACATTTGTTATTGCTCCTGCCAACTTAAAGAGTTTTGTTGCCACAAAGCCTGAGAACAATAGCGGTTCAATCCAATGAAAGTTTCGAGTAAACCACGCTGCAAATGTTCCAAGTATAGAGATGATATTTAGGAGTGACTGACCTATTGATGCCAAGCCAACCGCAAACTCACGAGACTTAAATTTTTCGAGCAAATCACGAAGAGTCGATTTTATAACCGGCTCAATTATATCGTAACCACCCATAAAGGACTCTGTGACCTGAGAGGTCATCTGAGCCCATAGACCTTTAGTGTTGTCCTGTTTTACCTTTGCAAGTTCTGATGAGATGCCGTGTGATCCCATATTCTGAGTGGTGAGTGTACGCATCTGTTCGTAATTACGCACAAACATCATCGCTGCGTTACCACCAATCTTACCGAAGATAGCTTGCATATCACCCATCGAGGCACCCTTTTTATTTAAGTCCTCAAAGATGTCAGCCAAGGGGCGCAACCTCTCCACTTGCTTACCGTACACATCTCTATACTCGGCAAGTAACGCCATCTAAGAAAACTACTACAAAACTTATATACAACCACTATTACAGCAATGTTTTAGTGGTTTTTCTTTGTCTTTAATTTTGATATGATTTTAGTTTATTTTTAGTATTTTTTGATTATATTTGTATCACATTTGTATCACTTTCGGTTTTGGCAGCTATTAGTTGAAAATGCCATTTGTCATATTTGTCATAATTAACGCTACTTAACCTTATTTAACCTTATTTGGCGAAATGACTTCTTTTATCACAGTTCAAAGAGTATGCAAGCCTTGTTGGGCTGTATTTACTGCTAAAACCACCACTACCAAGTTTTGCAGTGACCCATGCTCCAAGCTCGACTACAAGGCGCGTAAGCGTGAAGAGAAACTTACGGAGTGCGCCACAGAGATGGTTACGTCAAACGTTACATCCGTTCAATTATCAGAGC
>CAMTOL010000260.1 GCA_947074135.1 uncultured Rikenellaceae bacterium | reverse complement strand
GATGAGGGCGATGGGTATGAAAGTATAGAGGATAAATGGCCAGAATACCAGAAGAAAGATGACTTCTTTTTCAACGAAGAGGAGTACTAGCGCCTAGTAGAATAAAAAGAATAGAGCAGAAAATACACATAAACTTTGTGCAATTTTTTATATCTGTGAACAGATTTATATTGCAAAAAGTAAAAGAGATATCTCAATAGTTTTCTTAGCTATTGAATTTATTGCTGTCTGCACAACTTCTTGTTGCAAGAGGGTATCTTGGCTTAGAGTACAAACAGTATTAATAAGAGTGCGATTATTGCCACAAAGAGCGAAACAGATATCACGACAATCGTTATGGCTCGTTTGTGTTCGCTAGCGAGTTGTGCCCTAATTTCTGCTCTGATTTGGGCAAGTTCCTCGTTAGAAACAGTCTTGAAATCAAAATGCCTCTCGTTACTTGCTTTTGATATAAACTTCTGATTTTTGCCCGTTTTTCACGACTGGCTGTTTGTAATGCTCGGTTGTTCTTCTGCCGAAGAATCATATCCGAAGTGTGTCCTGCTGAACTCATAATGTAAAGTTATTTTAAATTAATAGCCTATTGGGCGTTTCGGTGTTGTGACTTCAAGTGAGAGTACTCTTCACTGTTGAGTTGAAACATAAAGTCGGGTGGAAAACGTTTGATATTGTGTTTTACTGATTGATTTAGCACCTTTGTTTCAACCTGATATAGTTGAGCTTAATCGAAATCTAACATTGCACGAACGCCACGAATCTCGTGTATCTTGTTCTGTATAACCTGTACCTCCATTGTTACTTAGATTTATTCGTTTGAAAAGAGTTGACGGGCTAGATCCGAAACTTTGCCAACGTAAATGACGTTGATTCTCCCCTTTTTGACAACCGTTTCGATACTCTTGCGTGCATAAGAGCTCACAACTATCGTTCGAAAACCGATACGCGCCGCCTCCTCAACTCGTTCAATGGTGCGAATGGCAGGTCGTACCTCACCGCTAAGCCCAACCTCTCCTGCAAAACAAATCCCATCGTCAATGGCTACGTCCAACGCACTGCTTATAATTGCCGCTACAAAAGCCAAATCCAACCCAGTGTCTGCAACTTTAAACCCGCCGACTAAGTTCAGAAACATATCCTTCTGTCCCAACTTAAAGCCTAAACGCTTCTCAAGAACGGCTATCAACATACCCATACGCTTATAATCGAAACCGTTTGATGAACGCTGAGGAACGCTATAGCCAGTGGCGCAAACCAAAGCCTGTGTTTCAATTAAATAGGGTCGTGCTCCCTCCATAGCAGCTCCAATTGCCACGCCACTCAACTGTTCAGAATGCTGAGGAATGAAAATCTCACTCGGGTTTGAAACCTCGTGAAGCCCATCGCCTCGCATCTCGAAAACACCAATCTCAGAGGTTGCTCCAAAACGGTTCTTTATAGAACGTAGTATCCTATATGAGGTGCTACTGTCGCCCTCGAACTGAAAAACAACATCGACGATATGCTCCAAAACCTTAGGACCTGCAATTGAACCCTCCTTGGTGATATGCCCAATGATGAAAACTGGTGTAGAACTCTCCTTTGCAAATTTTAGAAGTAGAGCAGCACACTCCCTAACTTGCGAAACGCTGCCAGGCGAACTCTCGATTTTTTCGCTGTAAAGAGTCTGAATTGAGTCAATAACAAGCAACTTTGGAGTATGTTCCGATGCTTGAAGAATGATGTTCTCGACCATAGTTTCAGAAAGTATCAAACAGTCGTTGTTGCGAATACCCAACCTCTCGGCTCTTAGCTTAATCTGTTCGGCACTCTCCTCTCCCGAAACATAGAGTACTCTGTAATCCTCTTTGTGGAGCGCAATTTGCAGTGCAAGGGTTGATTTGCCAATGCCCGGTTCTCCGCCAATTAGCACTAACGACCCCGCAACTAGTCCGCCGCCAAGAACTCTATCAACCTCGCCGTAACTCATAGAGGTTCGTACAACTTCGCTTCGTTCTATGTCTTGTACTGCTACAGCTCTGCCACCGTTGCCTCCAACTCGTTTTGAAGAGCTAAGTCCGAGTGAAGAGCCTCGCGAAGGGGTAGTGCTGACAACCTCCTCGACACAGGTGCTCCACTCGCCGCACGAGGTGCAGCGACCAAACCATTTAGGGCTTTCGATCCCACAACTGTTGCAAAAAAATGCTTTTTTTACTTTCGCCATAATTTTTACTATCTTTGTCCCTCAAATAACAAGGGTGCGATTGAACTGAAAAGTCAAAATCAAATCGATCAACTCAAAACAAAAAACATAAAAATGAATCATCAAAAACGAAGTTTTTGCAAAAAAAGTTTTTGGGTGACTCTTTTCAAAAAGTCACGATGGCAGGCGGTCTGTGAAATTGAACTATTGAATTATGGAGTTGGTGGAGAATCCACCAAATGAAAATCGCAAATCGATTGTTCTACCAACCCAAAAATTCTGGTATTAAAATCTACGAACGCTTCGAATTTAATTGAGTGGAATTTTAAACAAATAAATAGAAAAATTAAAATGAGATTTTATGTAATAACATTATGGTGATGG
>CAMTOL010000259.1 GCA_947074135.1 uncultured Rikenellaceae bacterium | reverse complement strand
CCAGCTAAAAAAGAGCATCTTTACACCTCAAATATAGTGTTTTTTGGGGAAATGACAAAATTATTTCAACAATACACAGATATTTATAAATGAACTGAGTTTTTTGCACAATTTACGGTAGATGTTACACAAATTACTGAAATATCTGTTTGTAAGTATAAAAATCTTCTTGGAGGTGGAATATTGGTATAAAATTGCTCCAAAAACTAAAAAAATATGTAACTTCGCACCTCGAAGTTTTAAATTTTTTGTATAGCAGGTAGCGTTAGGGACTCTATAGGTAAAGTTATGTAGGTAGAGATGTTGGATATGCAAAAGATAAATAGTTGAGAACTAAAAGAGTAAAATAATGGCAAAAGAGTTAAAACAGCTCACTTCGCGTGAGGAGAGTTATTCGCAGTGGTACAACGACTTAGTTGTCAAAGCTGGCTTGGCAGAGCAGTCGGCTGTGCGCGGTTGTATGGTTATTAAACCCTATGGTTATGCCATTTGGGAGAAGATGCAAGCAGCTCTGGATAAGATGTTTAAGGATACGGGACACGTTAACGCCTACTTCCCGCTATTTATTCCCAAATCATTCTTTGCGCGCGAGGCTGACCATGTTGATGGCTTTGCCAAAGAGTGTGCCGTGGTTACGCACTATCGCATGAAGTCCGACCCAGAGCAGGGTGTGGTGGTAGACCCAGATGCACGTTTGGAGGAGGAGTTGATTGTGCGACCAACCTCTGAAACCATTATCTGGAATACATACAAAAATTGGATACAATCATACCGCGACCTTCCAATTTTGTGCAACCAATGGGCAAATGTTGTTCGTTGGGAGATGCGTACACGCCTGTTTCTGCGCACTGCCGAGTTCTTGTGGCAGGAGGGACACACCGCTCATGAAACCTCTGAGGAGGCACAAGAGGAGGCTATGAAGATGATTGGAGTATATAAGGAGTTCGCTCAACAGTGGATGTGTATGCCCGTTGTGGTTGGACACAAAAGCCCCAACGAGCGATTTGCTGGCGCACTCGACACCCTAACAATCGAGGCTTTGATGCAGGACGGTAAGGCGTTACAGAGTGGAACATCACACTTCCTTGGGCAGAACTTTGCTAAGGCATTCGATGTGCAGTTTGCTAATCGTGAGGGTAAGTTGGAGTATGTTTGGGCAACCTCGTGGGGTGTTTCGACACGCTTGATGGGCGCGCTAATTATGGCTCACTCCGACAATAACGGTTTGGTACTACCTCCAAAGTTGGCACCTATTCAGGTTGTGCTTGTTCCTATCTTCAAGGGTGAGGAGCAGTTGGCACAGTTAGTTGAGAAATTTGATATTATTGCCGATAAGTTACGCGCTAAGGGTATTTCAGTGAAAATTGACGACAGAGATAATATGCGTCCGGGCTTTAAGTTTTCGGAGTGGGAGCTCAAGGGTGTACCAGTTCGTATGGCGATGGGAGGTCGTGATTTAGAGGCTGGAACGATTGAGGTTGCTCGTCGTGACACGTTGACTAAAGAGAGTGTTTCGATTGATGGCATTGACACCTATGTTGAGAACCTATTGAACGAGATACAGGAGAACATATACACTAAGGCATTAAATTTCAGAGAGGAGATGACAACAGAGGTTAACTCTTATGATGAATTTAAGAAGGTGCTAGAGGAGAAGGGTGGCTTTATATCGGCACATTGGGACGGAAGCACAGAGGTTGAGGAGCAGGTTAAGGCAGAAACTAAGGCTACAATTCGTTGTATTCCTCTCGATGCTAAGGAGGAGGAAGGAGTTTGTATCTTTAGTGGCAAGCCTTCAAAGCGACGTGTACTATTCGCTAAGAGTTACTAATTTAGCCATTAAGCTAGATACAAAAACGAGGCACTTTGCTATATGCAGAGTGCCTCGTTTTTTCATAGTTGGTCATTAAACCTATAAAATATCGTTGAGTGATACTTGCGTAAAGTCGTCGATAAGGATATCATAGTCTTTGTGTTGTTCACGAGCAAATGTAGTTGTCAACACTCCTACTTTCATACCGGCGGCGCGAGCAGCTGCGACACCTGCAAAGGCATCTTCGAACACGAAGCACTCTTCGGGTTTGAGTCCCATCATTTGGGCTGCGAGCAGAAATACGTCGGGTGCTGGTTTTGCTTTTTTGACTAGTCCGCTATGGGTTATTGCATCGAAGTATCCACGAATATCGGTTGCATCAAGCACAAAATCGACATTAATGATAGGTGCAGAACTAGCGACAGCAAGTTTAACGCCTTGTTTTTTGAGTTCATCGAATAGTTGGCGAGCACCAGCTACTAGCTCAATAGTTTTGGCATATATTTCACGATAGACCGCCTCTTTTTCTTGGGCGTATATATCTATTAGTTCTTTGCTAAGGTTGGGGTCGCCCACAAGTGCTGGCATAATATCGTCGTTACCCATACCGTAGTATTTGAGTATAAAGTCTTTTTCCATTGGGAATCCACGACGTTCCGCCCAGACTTCGAATGCTTGTGTGTGTGCTATTTTGTTATCGACAGATCGGAAGAGCACACGTCTGAACTCCAGTCACATTCAGAAATCTCGTAT
>CAMTOL010000258.1 GCA_947074135.1 uncultured Rikenellaceae bacterium | reverse complement strand
AAACACGTTATCAATGTTGTTGGGGTAACTATTGTGGCTTGTGATGCTCCTCGAATGATTCCCGAAGATAAGCTTCACGATATTATTGCAGAGGCACTTATTATCAATGGAATTATGAATACTCAGGGCTCTCAATTTCGACAGCAAGGTGTTGTTATAGACTCTGTAGATTTTTATGGAGAGATGTTAAAACGTGAGGGTTATAGCTTCACAGATTTTCGATATACCATTGATGAGATGGCCGCTCGTAAAAGTAATCCGTTGGAGGGGCTTTTCGATAAGATTTCGCAAACAATTGATTCGGAAGCTGCAGTGGCGGAGTATAGATTTAACATATTGCAAAAATTTGATTCTACTGCTCTTGCATTCTATCGTGACACTATTTACTGTAATGATACTTTAATTAGAGGCACTCTTAAAGATTTTAGAATTGCGGTTACTAATAATCTTATTAGAGGTAACTACGCAATCAGTTTTGATTATGTTTCGATGTCTGATTATAGATATGCTCAGAAACAGGTTAAATACTATTTTGCTGATTCTGCCAAAATCACTAATAGACAGAGCTCTTTTTGGATAAGTCGCTCGATTACTCCGACTGTGTTCAAAAACTCTTTTTCGCTCAATGAGAACGAGAAAGATTCGTTGGTCTTAATTTTTGTAGATAATGGAGCTAGAGTTGTCAAAAACAGTGGCAATAACAATCCCGTTCCAGTAGATACATCTTACATCTCAAATATTGTGATAACTTACACTCCTGTAATTGAGAGTGTTCGTCGAGATTATATGAATCACCTTATTCTAGGAGAACCACATTTGAACCTCCCAAAACTTGAAATTGATGTTAGAGGTAAGGTTAGAGTTCCGTTTAGGAGAGATTCTATTTCTCGTGTTGATTCGATAAAAATAGATGAAATAAAACCTAATAACCCACAAATAGAAGATGAAAATACGTAAAATTGCAGCTCCTTTGGTGTTGTCGCCTGAGGGGGATTTTTGGAAAAATACTATTATTAGCTTTGACGAACAAGGTGTAATTGCGGGAATTGAGAAAGATGTTCAGAATATTGACTCAGTTGCTGGAGTAGAGTATTATGATGGAGTTTTGATGCCTGGAATGGTTAATGCTCACTGCCATCTGGAACTTAGTTACTTGTTGGGACAAGTTGCCGAGGGTAAGGGTCTAGTTGAGTTTATACGTGAGATTATGGCTGTCAGAGGCAATTTTACATTCGAACAGCAGCAGCAAAAAGCGATTACCGAAGATAGGAAGATGTGGAGCGAGGGAGTTCAGGGTATGTTGGATATTTCGAACGGTGAGGCTAGTTTTGAGGCTAAGCGAACAAGTAATCTGATTTATCACACGTATGCCGAGTATTTCAATATGCCGCCTGACGACAAGATTGATGAGTATTTCGAGGCTGCGACAAAGCATATACCAGCTGCCAAAGAGCTAGGACTTGCTATCTCGCCAACGCCGCACTCTAACTATATGGTTGGGGATAAACTATTTAAGAAATCGGCTACTTCGGGGGCTTGTTCGATACACTTTATGGAAACACCGTCGGAGGTTGATTATTTCGAGCGTAAAGGCAAGATGTATGATTTTGTGACCGATGATGGAATGGTGCCAGATTTTTTGGATTATGGTGGTCACGCTGAGCGTTTGATAGGGTCGTTGCCTAAGGATATGCCGTTGCTATTGGTTCACAATACGATGATTACTGAGGAGCAGGTCGATATGTTAACCAACTACTTCACAGATTTAACTTTTGTTTTGTGCCCGAGGAGCAATTATTTTATTGAGAGATCGTTCCCACCGGCAATGATGTTGTGGCGTAAGGGTGTTAATGTGGCGATTGGGACAGACTCTTTGACTTCGAACCATTCGTTGACAATGGCATTGGAGTTGGATTGGTTGCTTCGTAATAACGAGGATCTACCATTGGGAGTTGCTTTGAAGTGGGCAACATTGGGAGGTGCTAGAGGTCTGCACGCGACTGATAAGATTGGCAGTTTTGAGGTTGGCAAGAGTTCGGGAGCAGTGTTGTTGGAGGGCATCGATTTTAGTACTCTGCGACCATCTGCGACTTTGACCTCTAAGAGAGTGTTGTAGCGTTGTTAGAGAGGTTAAAGGGTAAGAGTTTTTGATGTTTTAGAACAAGGATGCACAAAAGTTTTTGGGTGTTAATGCTGCGCATTCACTGCCTACCGCACCCACCTCCTACTACTTTATATTTTTTTCTTCTCCTTTCTTTTTTTTTCTTTCTTCGATCACTATTATCCCATTCCTATCTACTACTGCACAGATAGTGTCTTGTTTTATCTTTTTTTTTCATTTTCTCTTCTTCTCTTGTATTCTCCTCTTGTTTTGGCCTTCTTCTCCCTTTCTTTTTCTCTTTCTTCTCTTCGATGCTTTTTTTTCTGTCCTTTCTTTTCTGCGTGCTTTTCCTCCTTTCTTCCCTCTTTCCTTTTCTCTTCCTTCTTCCTCTCTTTTCTTGCCTTTTCTTTCTCTCTTTCTTCTTTTCTTTCATCTTTCTTTTCTTTCTCTTTTTTTTTTTCTCTTCCTCTTT
>CAMTOL010000257.1 GCA_947074135.1 uncultured Rikenellaceae bacterium | reverse complement strand
ACGAATTTTGAGTTTAATCTCGATCTTCAGAGATCACAAAAGGCTCTCGAAAGTAGATTGTTTGAGTGATTTGCGCAACACGACCTCGATTTGATGAGTGTAAACCGTGTCGATGAACACTGCGAAGATATTGCACGACGATTGTGTCGAATTTCGAGAAATTGTGGAGTAACAATGGAGTGTAATACTAACAAGGAGTATAGACACGATTTTTGGAAGATAGTTGCTCAGGAACAGCCAAGTGTAATAGTGGGCATTGATGCTCATACTCCCCAAAAACTCTCAGATACAGCCTCCTACGATAAGGCACTAAATAGATTGAGCAAACTAGGCATAACACCTATTGAACGTCTTTTTTAGAACCCTTGCTTTTGTGCCTTCCAGCTTTTTTTTAATATTGATTGGCAATAGATTGATGCAAAAAAAGAGGTTCAAGAGTCTAACTCTTAAACCTCCTACACTTTCTAAGTGATTACCCTTATTTACGCAATCCAAGTGCTTTAACAATAGCACGGTAACGTTCGATATCAGTGCGTTTCAAGTAGTCAAGAAGACTACGACGCTTACCTACCAAACGAAGCAAAGCACGTTGTGTTCCATAGTCGTGCTTGTTAGCTTTAAGGTGTCCGGTTAGGTGGCTGATACGGTGGGAAAATAGGGCGATTTGGCTCTCTGCAGAACCTGTGTCCTCTTTAGACTTTCCGTAAGCAGAGAAAATCTCTTGCTTTTTTTCAGCTGAATTGTAACTCATTTTGTATATTTTGTGTTTTTAAATTAAAACTCCACATTTTTTACTATTTTTGCGCAATATTTCTGTGCAAAACAGTAACTTAGCACGAGTTTTGAACGGCAAAGATACGCTAAAATTCTTTTTTAACAAACTTTTATGTAATTTTTTCTAACTTTGTCACGTTTTTAACAAGAGGTTTAAAACATAATTAACTTGAAACAATGAAAAAGGTAAATTTTAGAGTAGCCCTAACTATTATCATAGTTGTTGCAACGCTTCAAACACTTTCTGCATTTTGTTTCGAACAACAAAAAGAGAAAAAGGCTGCTACACAAAACAAAAAGGAGCAAAAAATAACTCAAATAGCGCAAGAAAATAGTAAAATTAACGAACTGTTAATCTCAAAATACTTTAGCTTCGTTGCGCAGCGTGTATATAGTTCAATGCCCAGAGCTAACTCCTCGCTCGACGGTTCGTACTCGCTAGAGGTTAGTGGAGATATAATTAATTCTTATTTGCCTTTTTTCGGAAGAATGGACAGTGTTCCATACGGTGGCGATACAAATCCTATGAGATTTAAAGCCCATATAACGAGCTACGACAAAACTGGTGCAGTGACTGGTAAACGCAAAGAGAAAGCAGTTATAACTATTAAAGCCAATCAAGATGATGGCAATAATAACTATGAACTTATTTTAGAAGTCTTTAGTCAAGAGTCTGCTTCGCTTAGAGTGATTCAACAAAATGGCGAGAGTATCTCATACGGAGGCTACATAACTCAAATTGACAATAAATAATAAATAATAAAGAATGACAAGTAAACTATTAAGTACAATTGTAAAAGCTATTGATGATAAAAAAGGTGAAGATATAGTGACTCTCGATCTTAGAGAGTTAGATGGGGTGATTTGTGACTATTTTGTTATCTGTTCAGCAAACTCAACAGTGCAGGTCGGTGCGATTGCTGATGGAATTGAAGACGAGGTTCTAAAAGAGTGTAAAGAGAAGGTTATTAGAGTCGATGGACTTCGAAATGCACTTTGGGTGGCGATGGATTATGGCGATGTTATGGTTCACATCTTTACCCACGAAACAAGAGAGAATTATAAACTAGAAGAGCTTTGGGCAGACGCTAAAACGATTAACAATTGACAATTGACAATGGACAATTATTTGTTCACACTAATCACTAGTCACAAAAAAATCACTTGATTACTAAAATATGTCGAATAAACAAAATCAATTTGGAAAAGGTATGCAGCCAGGAGGCAAAATACCCCGAATAAATATGTTGTGGATATGGGCAGCCCTTGTTGGTGGTATCATTATCTGGAATATTATGGGCTCGCCTTCTGGAGTCCAAAAAGAGATTACATCACAATACTTCTTTAATAACCTAATGCCTAGTGGCGACCTCGATAAAATCGTTGTTGTAAATAAAGAGAGTGTTGAACTTTGGCTCAGTAAAAATGGGTTGGCTCGTTATAAAGAGGTTGCTGAGTATAAAAATCTTTCGGACCAAGGTCCTCAACTCTACTTTAATATTGGCGATTTGGCGCTCTTTGAACAGCAGTATGCCTCTACTATTGCTGTCGATTCGCTTACAAATAGTAAGATTAAAAATGTACCTCCATTGACCTTCGAAAAACGTGAGGGTGGTTTTTGGGATATGTTTTGGAGTGCACTACCACTTATTATTATGATAATCTTCTTTGTCTTTATGTTCCGTCGTATGAGTGGAGCTGGCGGAGGTGGCTCTGGTGGTGGCGGAGGAACAAATATGTTCAACGTTGGCAAAAGCATATCGAAACCATTTGACAAATATCACGAGCAAAAGGTGCATTTTACAGATGGTGCTAGTATGGAGGGGGTTA
>CAMTOL010000256.1 GCA_947074135.1 uncultured Rikenellaceae bacterium | reverse complement strand
AAAAAAAAGAAGGAGAGAGAATAAGAGAGAGGGCGTGGTGGAGTATAAGTTGAGTAACGAAAAAGAAAAGATTGAAGATGATGTTGCAAAAGATGAAGTAGCTGTTGAGAGGGAAGCTGCTGACCCAGACAAAGAAAGGTATGTAATCAAACTGATATTCAAGCGAGGAAATATAACCAGAAAGTTAATTGTAGCAAAAGAACCTAAGGCTGTTGTTGGTACATGGGACGATATTTACCTATTCCAAGGGGTCGATGATGTGGTTAATGAAAGTGGCGCTTATGTTGGCGATGGAATTATTGACGTTAAGTTCAGAAACGCAACTTTTAATCTCAATACTATTGAGAATAAAAATAGCCATAGTGTCTTTGCTGTGATGCCTTTAGGACTTATATGGGAAGGAGCAGTTGATGGTGTTGTGGTGCATAGTAAGGGTAGTTTAGATGCGTCGCAAAGAGCCGTTGTTGAAATACTTGCACAACATACTGTCGATATTTGCGTCCAACTGATCGCCTCTAAAAACCCTGTTTACAAAAGTGGTGCTCATAGTATATTTGTAGCCAGTTCGTTGGAAGATGCCCAAGCACACATAAATGGTGGAACAATAGTGATGCCAGTTAAAGAGTTCAATTTTAGATGGGAAAATAGAGTTGGATTCTCAAATCAAACTGTTCAGCTTGACGATCACGATTTTGTATTCTCTTCACCCCAAAGGATTTTAACGCTAGATTTTGATGATGGTGTAGATGGGTGGGTTAATGTGTCAGACAGATTTAGTGTTGCTCTTAACGATGAATACAGCGTAGGGGATATTAGCGCTCACGAAGCTTTAAAAACTAGGCAAGTGGTCTATGGAGTGCTCTATGGTACGGGAGATAAAACCAAAAGAGTAAAAGTGTTTGTTCAGCAGAACCAATTCGCAATGGCTACTGGAGGTGTTAGATATAAAGATAATCAATTTGTTATTAGTAATCAAGATGATGCAACGCAGTTAGTGTTCCTAAACGGATTGCTAAACGGAATGACATATAGAGAGCTGTTCGGTAGTGATGCAAAAACAGTACTTGCCAGATTTTCTGAAACCGACTGTGTCTATATTCCTGATGATGATGGAAATGTAACTGTTGTATCAGGATTGCAAACTGGTGCCTCATACAATACAGCTATGCATGTGTTTACTGTTCCTGAGAATAGTTTCTTTGAAACTCTCAGAGGGTCTGTTGATAGAAGTAATGATCACGAAGGAGACCCCTGTACTTATGTAAAACCACTAGGGTCTTGGCGGGAGCCTACGCTTGCCGAATTTATGTTTCTTTGGAATAATACATCAAGACAGACCGGAGTGGCTCAAATTGATGGTAAGGGGGACTTAGCAGGAATCTCTTTTAAGGCTACCGGTAGAGTGATAGTGGGTGCTCGGGATACTTTGCCATTTGATAATCCTCAATTTAACAATCAGGCATTTTGGCAATCTGGTCAAATATGGGAGCATTCAGCAAATTCATATCGAAGAGCTACATATTATTTCTCGGGGGATGGTAATTATTTATTGCTTGGTCCAAAAGGATATGCTATTGCTACGGAAAATGGTATATGGAAAAGGGATCCAGTAGCCGAAAATGCGGATATAGAGCCTGACAGCTCTCATCCAAGTTGGTATAATTCAGGTACAATACGTGGGGGGCTTTATGATGGGACATCACGAGGGTATCGAGCTTGGGGGACTAGTAATGGTGGTTTATTTCATTTTGCAGGACCGAAAGTCTGCGTGAGAAACTAATAGACTATTTGTGATTTATCATTTTGAATTTGGTGTGGCTGTTTTTGACCATATTTCACTATGCAAACACATCATTTATACCATATATCCCGACAATAAACTCTTGAATGTTGATCTCATAGCAATAATCGAGAGGTAAAACATATGCTGAATTACCCTATTTGCCCATCACGCTGTTATAGGTTGACTCGCTAACAAAATTGCGAGCATCAGTTGGGTCAAAATAGATAGTTAAAGAGTCACCCACAGTTGGACAAGAGATGCCATATTGAGCTATCTTTCCTGTAATCAATTCACCTTGAGGATCTCTGAATTGCATTAGCAAAGTGGTTTGAGTTCTATTACGGTGTCCAACTTCGGTTGAGATGGATACTACTACCGCCTTTGCTGGCTCATAGCAAGAGTATGTTTGGCGGTATGGTGCATTGGGATCTTCCAACCCCAATGCTACCTTGATGTCATCTTGAAAAACAAAGATACATATAGTCAAAAGTGCACCTAAGATAAAAACGATTATAGGTGTAGTTGTTTTCTTTGCCATTTTATTGTATAGTATGAATAGTTACGTTTTGAAGCTCGTACGTGCCATCATTATAAATCAGATTACCACTAAAGCGGAGCTTTTGATTGTCTGATATTTCTGTGTAATCATCTGTTACGATTGTTTCTTGAGGCTCATTCGATGATCTGTCTATTCTTAGGTAATTGCGAGGTAATGAACCTGCAATAAGGGTTCCCTCTTGCTCTTTGAATTTAACGTATATCTCTGTTTTGATTAAAACTTGAGCTTTGTTATTAGGCTCTGAGGTGATAATAACTCTATTTTT
>CAMTOL010000255.1 GCA_947074135.1 uncultured Rikenellaceae bacterium | reverse complement strand
CGTCATCTGTTATAATTACGTTCATCAACACATTAAGTCTTGAATAATTTACACACTTAGTATATATAATGCAAATTTAGTGCAAATGTTAATAAAAAAAATAAAGTAACAGCAAAAATACTGTTACTCTATTCAAAGAATTCAACTTTTTATACTTTTTCTCTACTTATTTCAGATATAAATCAACAATTTAGTTACTAGAACTATCTAATCTATATCTTATTAACGTTATCAAATGTTATTTAACCATTTTAACAACTTCCTTGAAGGCAGTTGGGTGGTTCATAGCCAAATCGGCCAACACTTTACGTGAGAGTTTAATACCTTTTTTATTAACTTTACCCATAAATTCTGAGTAAGTCATTCCCTCCATACGAACTGCTGCGTTAAGGCGAACAATCCAAAGAGAGCGCATAGAGCGTTTTTTATCTTTACGGTCACGGTAAGCATAACCTAGACCTTTTTCAACCGTATTTTTTGCAACTGTCCAAACATTGCTACGGCTACCAAAGTTACCTTTGGCCAATTTTAACATTTTTTTGCGGCGAGCACGAGATGCTACTGCGTTTACACTTCTTGGCATTTTTTTACATTTTTTCGAATGTACAGTGACCTTTACTTCAATTTACAATTGATAATTGACAACTCAGTAGGTTCTTTGTTTTACTGTATCACTCTTCGATTTTAATAATGTTATTGTGGGAGTATTTTGTCAAAAGAAGCAACTCCTCTAAAATAGCTTCTACTCTCTTTATTGTGAGTCTTTAGTAAAAACGACAACTATTTCACAAGCATCAATTTTACAGCTGGTTCGTCAACTGCGCAAAGTGTTGAAGTGTGAGTTAGGTTACGTTTTTGTTTGATTGTTTTTTTGGTAAGGATGTGGCTTTTAAAAGCGTGTTTTCTCTTTACCTTTCCAGTGCCTGTAAGCTTAAAGCGTTTTTTAGCACCAGAAATTGTTTTCATTTTTGGCATTTTTTTCTCTTTTTAATATAGTTTAAAAAAGTTGAATTTTTATTTCGCAGTGATCAAGTGATATGGAGATCAAGTGATCAGTTTTTTGTTTTTATTGCCGTTCAGTTCAGTAGCAGTGTTGATCACAAGATCACTAACACAGCTATTTCTTAACGGTTTTAGGCGAAAGCATCATAATCATACGTTTACCTTCGAGTTTTGGCATCGAGTCAACCTTAGCAATATCTTCGAGTTCTTGCGCAAACTTAAGCAGCAAGATTTCGCCTTGCTCCTTAAACACAATTTGACGACCTTTGAAGAACACATAAGCTTTAACTTTCGCACCCTCTTTAATAAAGTTTTCAGCGTGTTTGAGTTTAAAGTTATAGTCGTGTTCATCGGTATTTGGACCAAAACGAATCTCTTTGAGCACAACTTTAGCCGCGTTAGCCTTAATCTCCTTCTGTTTTTTCTTTTGTTGGTATAGAAATTTTTGATAGTCAATAATTCTACAAACAGGAGGTTCTGCATTAGGCGATATTTCGACCAAGTCCAGTTCCATTTCATCTGCCATACGCAGCGCAACTGAAGTTGGATAAACATCAGAGTTCTCGATATTTTCGCCGACCAATCTAACTTCACGAGCAGTGATACGGTCATTAATCTTGTGTGCGGCTTCCGTTTCTCTACGAGCTCCGCGGAATCCTGGGCGATTATTGCCTCCTGGATTCGGTTTTTTGTAAGGTAGTGCTATCTCTGTAAAATTTTAAATTATAAATTATAAATCGACTACAAAATTCGTTGTCAATCGTTTATTACATAATTGGAGTTAGTTCATCTTTAACCATTTGGTTAACCATTACCGCAAACTCTTCGATACTCATCGTACCCTTATCACCCTCCCCTTGAACACGAACAGCAACAGCTCCTTGTTCGCTCTCTTTCTCTCCAACAACTAGCAATAGCGGAATTCGTTGCATTTCGTTATCGCGAATTTTACGACCAATTTTCTCATTTCGGTCATCAATTTGGGCGCGAATATCGTAATTTTTTAGCAATTCTACAACTTTTGCACCATATTCGTTGAATTTTTCTGAAATTGGCATAACTACCACTTGTTGTGGAGTTAACCAAAGCGGGAATTTACCAGCAGTATGTTCCAACAAAACTGCAACAAAACGTTCCATCGAACCGAATGGTGCTCTGTGAATCATCACTGGGCGGTGATCCTTATCATCAGCCCCTTTATAAGTCAGATCGAAACGCTCTGGTAGGTTGTAGTCAACTTGAATTGTACCCAACTGCCATTTACGACCAATTGCATCTTTGACCATAAAGTCCAGTTTAGGACCATAGAAAGCTGCCTCGCCAGTCTCTACAACAGTACTTAACCCTTTTTGGGCAGCAGCCTCAATGATTGCCGACTCTGCTTTTTCCCAATTTTCGTCCGAACCGATATATTTTTCAGTATTATTAGGGTCACGGAGCGAAACTTGCGCTGTGACCTTCTCAAATTTAAGAGTTTTGAAGCTGTAAAGCACAATATCAATACCCCTCATAAACTCCTCTTTGAGTTGGTCTGGACGGCAGAACACGTGCGCATCATCGTGCTTAGCCCTACGTACACGATGTAGTCCGTTGCTGTCACCACCGTACGTCACTCGATAACTATTCCCTACTTACGA
>CAMTOL010000254.1 GCA_947074135.1 uncultured Rikenellaceae bacterium | reverse complement strand
ATTTTATTATTTATGATTTTTTGCAGCGATAGCTTGATTTGCTGTAATTGCAATCCGTCCAGTCTCTTCGGAAACCACAATTACAAGAGCATCGCTATTTTCAGAAAGACCAACTGCTGCACGATGTCGCAGACCAAGTTCGGGAGGAATATTTGGGTTGTCGGAGGTTGGTAGAATGCAACGAGCCGCGGCAATGCGACCTCCGCTAATAATCATCGCTCCATCGTGTAAGGGCGAGTTTTTAAAAAATATATTTTCGATAAGACGGCGAGAAACAATAGCATTGATTCTATCTCCACTACTCATATAGACCTCTATGTCGGTTGTGCGCTCAATCACAATCAAAGCACCTGTTTTAGTATTAGACATAGCCACACAAGCCTCATAAACCTCCTCCTTTACTACGGTATCGACTTCAAAGTTGCGAACAATGAAAATTTTGCGCCATATACCTTTGCTCGACCTGCGACCTAACATCAACAAATAGCGACGAATCTCCTGCTGGAATACAATAATTAGTGCCAAAGCGCCAATGCCAATAATCTGCCCCAAAAGACTAGATAGTAGTTCTAAGCCTAGCACTCGAACAATAATCCAGGTAAGATATATCACAAAGATACCTGCAAAAATCGCTATTGCGCCAGTTCCTCTAACAACTCGATAAATTTGGTAGAGCAGTACTGCAACTACAAAAACATCGATAACGTCAATAAACGTAAAATTTATAAAGTCAAACATATTTTGCGATTATTTTGAATCCAAACTACTACTATAATATTTTATACCGAACCAATCATTAATCAAAAGTAGTAAAAAAATACGAAACTCACTACTGATACTTAATTGTTCGAGAAATACTTATTCTAGATATCACTTTTATTGGCAACAAAAGTGTTAAGGCAATCAAAGCAAACATTATTATGCTATAGAGGAGGATATTTATGAAATCTGCATAAATTGGAACTTTATCTACAAAATAGAGCGATGAGTCGAGGGTAATAATACCCAAATGTTTTTGAACAAAAGCCAATGTCAAGCCAACTAGAATACCTATGACGGCACCAATAGTTATCAATTTTATCATTTTGTTAAAAAACAACTTTTCAACACTCTGCCTATTCATTCCAAGTGAGCGAAGAACTGCTATTTTGGTAGTACTATCAAGAATTACAATTAAGGTAGAAGTTATAATATTGATTGTGGCTACAATTGTCATAATGAGTAGCACCAAGAGCATATTTTGATCGATCATCGATAGCCAACCATAAAGTTGAGGGGCTCTCTGTTCAATACTTTCGACTAAAAACCCTTCCTCGTTGGCATATTGTTCAATTTTGACAAAGTTAATCGGGTTTTTAATTGCATAGTAACTTACACTTTCGCCCTCTCGGTTGGCAATTAAATCAGCTTCGTCGAAGCTCACGAAAGCCAATTGCCGTTCAATATCATAGAGCATTGAATTATAAATCGAATCTACTCTAAGAGATTTAATTGCAGCAATTTGGTCGATAAAGTAGAGTAGTTCGATTGTTTCGTTTATTTGAACATTTAACTCCAATGCGGCAGTTCGTGAGAGGGCTATTGTCCCATTCTTAATGCCATTATTTTTTGCCCCTACAATAGTTGTAGGTAGAACATTGATACCATTTTGAATAACTACATAGCTGCTAATTGTAGGGATAAGAGCCTCAGGAGCTATAATCGAGTTAATTTCCGATATCTGGGTTGAATCAAAAATAACTTGGTCGCTAGTAACGAAATAGGAGGGTTGCTCTGTAATATGAGCATAGTCTAGAATTTCTATAGCTTTATTGTTTATTTGTTCTCTAAATCCATCTGCTATACATAGAGCCAGAACGATAACTGCAAAACTCAGTGTAACAGCAATTAGAGCTATTTTAGATGCCATTTTGGAGCGTCTATTATCGGAGTGGAGTATAGTGTTGAAATCTATTTTTTTCATAATTTGTGTACAAAGTTACAAAAAAGTAGTCACTAAAATTTGGAAAAAGTGAGAATTGTTGTATATTTGCACTCGCTTTAGAGGAGGAATGGTTGTTATCGATTTTTTTTTCTTCAAACAGAGCGGTAAAATGGTGGATGTAGCTCATTTGGTTAGAGCGCTTGATTGTGGTTCAAGAGGTAGCCGGTTCGATCCCGGTCTTCCACCCCAACGAAGAAGGAGAATGCAGCAAAGCACTCTCCTTCTTTAATTTTATCAATCTATTTACTTAAACATCTACACATTGCGACGATATACGCAATACATCTTGTTGATAAGATAGCAATCGTCAATTGAATATAGCATTTCTGCTCTTTAATCCCCAGTTTGCGAAATAGCTCAGAATGAATAGCGTTATTATGGCGTACAACAATCTCTCCCTCGCGAATATCTATTCTCGAATCAATATCTTTGAACAAAAGGAGTAAAGGTTATAACCTCTTCGAGCTCGATCAATATCGTTGTTTAAATTCAGAATTACAAGACAAAAATATTAACCGCATTTACAATTATATGAATTATACTATAATTTAGAATATTTAACCAATTGATTACATTATTTTATATATCTTTGTGATACAACTTTCGTTAAGTATTTTATTTATTACTATGCTAACCTTCGCTTATTCTATGAAAAAATTTTTTTTTTCTTTCTT
>CAMTOL010000253.1 GCA_947074135.1 uncultured Rikenellaceae bacterium | reverse complement strand
ATTTTAGTAAGAAAAGACTAAAGACTCAATAAGCAAGTAGAGCATAGAAAGTTTTTAAAAACGCTCAATTGTATGGTTGTTTAGGGTCAGTGTGTGCCTTGTCATTCTTATTGTGGATTGTCGAAGCATCGTGCTATTTCGCAATGCGAAAAATCAATTTTGAACTAAATGCGGCAGTATCGGTTAAAATTATTAAACGTTCATTGTTGCTGTTTGTAGTGGGGTATATACTTAACGCTCTGTGGTTTACAACGCCTATTGAGAATATAAGAATATCAGGGGTTCTTCAACGTATTGCGCTAGTCTATTGTTTTTCAGCGTTTTTGGTGTTGTGGCTCAAACGTACCACGCCAATTTTGATTCTTTGTATAACCTTATTATTAGGATATTGGGCCTTGGTTCACTTTACAGATAGCTATAATCTTACGCCAAATGCGATAGGGAACTTTGATGCAGCTCTGTTTGGAGAGAGTCGAATATGGAAAACTGGCGGTGAGATGTTTGACCCCGAAGGCTTGGTTGGAACAATCTCGGCAATTTGTAACTCGTTGCTAGGTTTTGTGACAGCTCGTGTGATGGCTCAAAAAGGGTGGAAACAGGTATTTGTTATTGGTGCAGCGATGTTGGGGTTAGGAGTTGTGTGGAACGTAGGTTTCCCGATTAATAAAGCGTTGTGGAGTAGCTCGTTCGTGCTTTTTACCTGTGGTATGGCATCAATGACGTGGGCTATCTTAAATTGGATAATAGATGTTAAAGGTTACCAAAGTTGGTCAACTTTTTTCAAGGTATTTGGTACGAATGCAATATTTGCTTATGTTCTGTCGCAGATTCTCAGTTCGATTAATTGGAATGTAGGAGCTTCGAAATGGTTATATGCCAATGTGTATGGCGAGTTGTTTCCTGGTTGGTTGAGCTCGCTGGTTTGGAGTCTAATTGTTATCGGACTTTCGTGGATAGTTACTTATGCTCTTTATCGCAAAAAGATATTTTTAAAGTTGTAAATTAATAGAGAATACCGATCATTTGGTCACAAAATTATTATAAAATGTGTGGAATTGTAGGCTATGTAGGCAGCCGTGACGCCTATCCAATATTAATAAAAGGTCTTAAACGCTTGGAATACCGTGGGTATGACAGCGCTGGAGTGGCTCTTATAGGCGAGAACTCTAACCTTAATATTTATAAGAGTAAAGGAAAGGTTGCTGAACTTGAACGTTTTGCCGAATCGAAAGATGTTAGCGGTAGTATAGGTATTGCTCACACTCGTTGGGCAACACACGGCGAACCAAACGATATTAATGCCCATCCTCACTACTCAGAGAGCGAAACGCTGGCAATTATTCATAATGGTATTATTGAGAACTATGCCGTACTCAAAGAGGCTTTAATGGTTCATGGTTATACCTTTAAAAGTCAGACAGATACAGAGGTAATTGTTCAACTGATTGAATATATTAGAACTAAAAACGAGTGTTCACTGCTTTCAGCCGTTCGTTTAGCGCTTAGTCAAGTAGTTGGAGCTTATGCAATTGCCGTTATTGAGAAGGGAAAGAAAGATAGAATAATTGCGGCTCGTAAAAGTAGTCCGCTCGTGGTTGGAATCGGCGAGGGTGAGTTTTTCTTGGCCTCAGATGCTACTCCAATTATTGAATATACCGACAAAGTAGTGTATCTCAACGATGGTGAGGTTGCCTATATTTCGAAAGAGAGCGGACTTCGTGTTGTTGACTTAGAAAATCACGAAGCAGAGGTCGATATCAAACAGTTGGAGATGAGTATCTCGGAGTTGGAGAAGGGTGGCTATCCTCATTTTATGCTCAAAGAGATTTTCGAACAGCCTAAAACGATTGTCGATGCAATTCGTGGACGTGTAAATGTGGAGTTGGATAATGTTGTTCTTTCGGGCGTTATCGACAATAAAGATAAGTTTATTAATGCTAAACGGATTGTAATTGTAGCTTGTGGGACATCGTGGCACGCCGCACTGATTGGCGAGTACCTTATCGAGGAGATGTGTCGCATACCTGTTGAGGTTGAGTATGCCTCTGAATTCAGGTATCGAAATCCTGTAATTGGTGATGGTGACGTAGTTATTGCTATGTCGCAGTCGGGCGAAACTGCCGACACTCTTGCTGCCGTTGAATTGGCTAAAGAGAAGGGTGCATTTATATTTGGTATTTGTAACGTTATCGGCTCATCGATTGCTCGTGCAACACACTCAGGAGCTTATATTCACGTTGGACCCGAAATTGGAGTGGCTTCAACAAAAGCCTTTACCGGTCAAGTTACAGTGCTTGTAATGTTGTCGCTAATTATTGGTAAACTAAAAGAGGTGATAGATGAGAGTGAGTATATCGAGGTAATTGAAGCACTTGGTAAACTTTCAGAACAACTAAAAGAGATTCTGAAAATTAATAACCAAATTGCAGAGATGGCTAAAATATTTACCTATGCCAAAAACTTTATCTACCTTGGTCGAGGTTATAGCTATCCTGCGGCACTCGAGGGTGCGTTGAAACTAAAAGAGATTTCATATATCCACGCTGAGGGGTACCCCGCTGCCGAAATGAAACAGGGACCTATTGCACTTATTGCTAGTGAGTTGCCTATTGTGGTAGTAGCCACTTTAGATAGTATTTTCGCTGAAATAATCCGCAATTCCTAGGAGCTAGAGGC
>CAMTOL010000252.1 GCA_947074135.1 uncultured Rikenellaceae bacterium | reverse complement strand
AGAGGCGACACAACCGGAAAATAAAGATGTCCTGAATGACGTTGTGGTATCAGAGCCATAAGAGATATAACAGAGCCAGTTGCAAAAAAAACAGTGCGTTTGAGATAAACAATATACTGCTGCAAATAGAGGGCAATAGCCTCTGCGATACAAAAATATTGCATCGAATCTGGAATAGGTACTCGTGTTTCAGCAACAAGTCTAAAGAAGTTATCAATAAGCAGACGACTAGTAAAAACTACTGCCGTATGGTCAGTGATATTAACACGTTGCGAGATAAACTCTTTAAGAGTTGCACCCTCAACTGATATAAAGGGACGATAGTCAACCTCCACACCATATCTATCAACAAGAGTCGCAAAAGGGGATTTTTGATCAGCTGTCGGAGCCGGCTGAGAAATGAGAATTTTTTTTACTACCAAGACGTTAAACCTTTAATCTACAATACTTTTAACCTACTGACTATACCCCATAGTAGTACAACAGGGGCAATTTCAACGGCACAAATGTACAAAATTGATTGTAAAAAAGAAAATCCCTGCTCTTTAAAAATCAAAATAATACGCATAAAATGATAAAAATAGAGCACAAGACACACGAATATTAATGGTTTTACAAAGAATTCAGAGAAGGCGCAAACCATAACTATAGGAGCAAAAAAAACTACAATTATAGCTCTATCAAACTTAACTAAATTAGAGATTAGTTCCCATCGTGATTTATTATAATCAAAGAGTGCCGTTATTTTCCTAAGAACTAAACTAATGATACTTGAACTGACAATAAAGAGCAGAATTGCACTTAAAACGATAAAGATATCAAACTGTTCAAACTGCGGCATAAAGTGGCAAACACTAGCCAAAGCAATCGAGAGTGTAAAGATTAACAACACCTTAGTATATCTAAGAAATCTACTCTCGTCTATTGATTGATTCTGCAACAAAGCGTTTGTTCTACCTATCGAGAATATGATTTTAAAAATCGGGGCAAATAGTGCAGAGTATCTATAAAGCAGTATTGAATAGAGTGCAAAAAGCAGCAGAATAATTAGTGTGGTTTCCCACTGCATAATTCTCCCAAAAACATCGGCAAGAGCCAACGAGTCGCCGCCATTAAGCGTAAGATCGAGCATAGAATTTTCTCCAAAAAGTTGTTCAGTGACAAACGACTCTTTACTGACAATCATAGTATCACTCACACTATTATAGTTTGAGAATGGGTGGTACTGATAGAGAGAATCTTTCATAGCTTGGATTAGAACTACATTTGCACTCAAACTTAGCACTAGCTGAACTAAATATTGAGAAGTGCGACAAAAATAGCGCAAACTTAACAATCAATTAGCACGTAGTTTTATCACAAAACTTCCTTTAGAGATCTCTCCAACTCTGCGACAGAGTTAAAATCACGAGCAACTATATTACCTTTAAGGTCTATCAAGAAGCAGCTAGGAATTTTCTGTACGTTATACGCAGCAAGTGCTTTAGAGTTTTTACCTTGAAAATCGTTAACAGAGATCCATTTAATACGTGCATCGACAACCGCAGAGAGCCACGCTGCGCGATTATCGTCAATAGCAACTTGGTATATCTCGAATCCTTGTTTATTATATTTTTCATAAACTTCAGCAATTTCTCTGTTACGCACCTTTAGTTCAGGCGTTGTGATACTAGTAAAGTCGAGCAGAATGACCTTTTTGCCTATCAAATCCGATAGTTTACGCATTTGACCTTCAGCATCTTTAATATCGAGTGGAGGGACAGACATCTCTTCAATGTTCTCTAGAGTAGCCCTAAATATTGAATCGCTTGCAATTGCGTTGTTACTTTGTTCAACATCTGCAAGTAGCGACACCACATAAGGCGAGTCGGGATATCGAACAGCTAGCGAGTCTGCAACGGCTTTAAAATAGACAATATCGGTTGGTTCGTCAAAGATGTATCGACCAGCGACCATAGGTTGATATAGCGGCACAAGCGATGCTAGAGAGCCAGGGTTTGTAACGACAAAGCGGATAACTTTGCGCTTGAGGTCTATATATTTACGGCTATACT
The DNA here is from genome assembly GCA_947074135.1 of uncultured Rikenellaceae bacterium. Classification (GTDB taxonomy): domain Bacteria; phylum Bacteroidota; class Bacteroidia; order Bacteroidales; family Rikenellaceae; genus Mucinivorans. Next base: position 683 of record CAMTOL010000252.1, on the reverse strand, counting down.
CTTGACCTAGCTGTTTAGATTGGGCTGGGTCAGAGGTATTGTTAAAAATAACGGCTAGGGAGTCTAGCGCTCTGATTTGTGCTACAGTCATCATATTGAGTGAGCGGAGGGTTTCGGAACCAACAGAGCCTTCGACGGTGTAGTTGTTGTAGAGGTTACCGATTGAAGAGACTTTGACTTTTTCGCCAGGGCTGAGTAGCAGTGGGACGTAGTTGTCAACTGTTTTGATGTTGATAAATACTGGGTTAGCGTCTTTAAAATCGACGTTAAAACTAAACGCTCCTTCGGTGTCGGTTCTCAGGGTATCGACAAGGAGTGAGTTACCGCCTGGTATAGTTTGTTCGACAAGCAGGAAAGTTGAGGAGTAGCCAAAGAATTGACCTTCAACTTTAGCGGTTTTCCCTCCAGAACAAGCGGCAAGCAGAGCCGCAACAGCAACAACGACAAGCGATTTAATTTTCATTATCTTCGAGCAACGTTTTTTAGTTATATCTACATACAAGAGTGTTCTTCATCACAGCGAAGAACCTTTTAACACGCAAAGATAATATTTTTTCACACAATTTCGCTAATTTGTTTCGATTTCTCTGTTTTGCAATGGCTGAATTAAGGAGAGTAAGTTTTTGAGTGGACTTTCTAACGGTAACTGCAGGCTAAGTTAAGCAACTTTTTTGTAATTATCA
>CAMTOL010000251.1 GCA_947074135.1 uncultured Rikenellaceae bacterium | reverse complement strand
GGCGAGCTTACTCAATTATTGAACAAACAAAAAATACTTCTCAAAACTCAGGATTCAATTCAAATGCTACTAACTAGTAGCCGTTCGAAACTCGAAAATGCTAATGAAGAGCTAATAACAAAGTTATCTGCTAACATAGTTAGGTTTGAAGGAGAGCTCTTTGACATTAAATCACAAATCAGCAGAGTCAATAGCGATATCTCATTTATCGAGGAGCAAAACGCACAAAAAAGCCTCGACAATAACGAGAAACAGACTGCAAATAATCAAAGCGCTGTACTGTATGAAAATTCGTTCTTCAAAGAATTCCTCTCAAAACGAGATATAGAGATTTTGGCTAATGCTCCCAATGTCGAAAAACAGACAATTCAAGCAATTAACTCAATAAAACCACTATATGATAAGTTAATGGAGCTTAAAGAGCGCTATGACTTCTCGATGAGTCAAAGCGAAGTTGACAACATTATCGAACAAGCGAAAGAGATAAAAGCGGAGATATTAGAAATCGAAAACGAAGCATCTAAACATTGGTTACACACATACAACTATCTGTACGACACCTATTTAGTAATGCTCGACAGAGCACCAAATACAGACCGTACAACACTCGAAGCTATTGAGTCAGAGGGTAGCGATGTTAGACGAGCAGAGACTTTTATGCAGAAAAATTCGTTGATACCAAATCTTGCTATTTTTGCTCTTCAAGCCAACTACCTACTCTCATATGAAAAGGCAATTGCCAAAGCAGCTAACTTAACAAAAGCATATAACAAACTTTCAACTAAATCACCTGTAAATATTAACACAGACTACAAGGATCTTGACTTCCTGCCTAAAATTTTGACTCTTTATGGTGACATAGATTTTAAATATAGTTATCCATATAACGAAGTGAGTGAAATTCCAGAAATGATACTCCCTCAAACCGGAGTTTATTATACTATTCAAGTTGCTTTAATGGCTGCACCTCCTAAAGATTTAGATTTATTTAAAGGAGCTGGCCCTGTGCAACTCCAGAAAATCATCGACGGCAGATATCGCTACTGTTTAGGTGGATTTAAGACCTATGAACAAGCAATAAAAGGTGTAACTGCGCTTCAAAAAGGCGGATTTAAAGCACCTACACTGATATGCTACTTAGATGGAAGTGTTACGACAAGTGCAAAAGCAAAGGCAGCTCAAAACACAATTCCCGACCAAGGAGATGCCAAGTACAAAGTGGTTATTACAACAAATGACACTTCAGTATCAGAGGGTTTGCGACAAAGTGTAGATATGCACGCCAAAGGCAAAAACATTGTTAGAATTTCGGAAGGCGCAAATTTCATTTTTACAGTTTCAACATTTAACTCATCAGAAGAAGCACAAGTTTTCGCTCAAATCATCAGAGATAAGATAGGTGCAAATGTATCGATTGAACGAATTGAAGAAGAGAAGTAAAACACTAACTAAAACCTAAAATATTATGTCACCAATGATTTGGATTATTATGCTCATAGTACTTGGGCTGATCCTATTTTTCGCCGAATTAGTTATTCTTCCTGGAATTACCGTTGCTGCAGTAGGTGCATTCTGCTGTTTAGTTGCAGCAGTAGCTTGGTCTTTTGCCGAGTATGGTTTGGGAACAGGTTTCACCACCCTTGCAGCCGTTATGTTGCTAATTGTGGTTATGCTAATAATATTCCTTCGACCTCGAACGTGGAATAGTGTTGCGCTTAAAACAGAAATTAGCGAGAGTATTGACATTCCGATTGAGGAGCTAGTAACTATTGATAGCTGCGGAAAATCACTAACTAGGCTTGCTCCAATGGGCAAGGTACTTATCGAAGGGCGCACTTATGAAGCCAAAACGATGGGCGAATATTTGGACGAGGGTTCAATCATAAAGGTCATAGGCTATGATAACCAAAATATTATTGTAGAGTCTTTTAACAATTGTTAATCAGCGCTACTAAATAGGAATATAAATCTAAACACGTATTATTAATTACAATTAACCACTATAAAAAATGTTTACACTTTTACAGGCAACTAGTGAAATGCCAGACTTCAACTTTTCACTAATCATCATTGCGGTAGTTTCGATTATCGCACTTTGGATTGTTCTCTATTTTGTCCCTATTGGACTATGGTTTTCAGCAATGGTTTCAGGTGTTCGCATCTCATTGCTTCAACTTGTACTTATGCGTTGGCGTAAGGTTCCACCTTCAACAATTGTTTCTGCAATGATTGAGAGTACAAAAGCAGGGCTAAAGCTTAATGCAAATGAGTTGGAGGCCCACTACCTAGCCGGTGGTCACGTTGCAAACGTGGTTCACGCGTTGGTATCTGCTCAAAAAGCAAATATCTCGCTCGATTTCAAAATGGCAACTGCTATTGACCTAGCAGGTCGCGACGTTTTCGAAGCAGTCCAAATGAGTGTTAACCCTAAAGTTATTAACACACCACCTGTAACGGCTGTTGCAAAAGATGGTATTCAATTAGTTTGTAAAGCTAGGGTAACTGTTCGAGCGTCGATTAAACAGTTGGTCGGTGGTGCTGGCGAGGAGACTATTCTAGCTCGTGTTGGCGAGGGTATCGTTTCGTCTATTGGCTCGGCAGAGTCACACAAAAGCGTACTTGAAAACCCAGATAACATCTCAAGAGTTGTACTACATCAATGACTTGACGCAGGTACAGCATTCGAAATTCTTACGATTGACATTTCCGATATCGTCGTTGTCGGTCACATCGGTGCT
>CAMTOL010000250.1 GCA_947074135.1 uncultured Rikenellaceae bacterium | reverse complement strand
AAAAGTGTACCATTTAATTATACACCCAGTGTTGTGTTTTTAAAATTTCTCCAAAGAGCAATTACACTCGTTTTTAAGTTTCATAGATTACAATGTTACCAATTTGGCCAGGAACGAAAATAACTTTTCTTATCTCTTTACCTGCAGTGTATTTGGCTGTTTGATCGTCGCCAATCACAGCTTTTGCGATGTCCTCTTTTGTTGCATCGGCTGCAAATCGGCGTGTGAAGCGCATTTTACCATTAATCGAAATAGGGTATTCTATCTCACTCTCTATCAAATACTCTTCATTGCACGTAGGGTAGGGTGCAGTGCATACCGAACCCTCACCGCCAAGAATTGTGAACAACTCTTCGGCAATGTGTGGTGCAAACGGACTTAGCAACACTACGAACTCTTTATAAATGTCTTTAGAGGTTGTTTTTAGGTCAGAGAACTCATTTAAGGCAATCATAAATGCGCTTACAGCTGTGTTGAATGAGAAGTTTTCGATATCTGTTCTCACCTTTTTAATCGCTTTATGAAGAGCTTTTAACTCAGCCTCGTTTGCCACAGCATCGGTTGCTCCTTCAGCCATACGCCATAGACGGCGCAGAAACTTGTGAACACCGTCAATACCTTGAGTGTCCCAAGGTTTGCTCTGTTCCAATGGACCGAGGAACATCTCGTACATACGAAGTGTGTCTGCTCCATACTGTTCAACGATTAGGTCAGGGTTTACAACGTTGTACATCGATTTACTCATCTTCTCAACAGCCCAACCGCAGATATAGCGTCCGTCGTCGTCTAGTATAAACTCTGCGTTACGATATTCTGGTAACCAATTTCGGAATGCTTCGGTGTCAAGTACATCGTTGCGAACGATATTCACGTCAACGTGAAGCTCTTGAGTGTCGTAATTATCTTTTTGAGTACAACTAACAAACTGATTAGTGCCTTTGATGCGATACACAAAGTTTGAACGACCTTGAATCATACCTTGGTTTACAAGTTTTTTGAATGGCTCCGCTTCGCAAACTGCTCCGATGTCGAATAGGAAGAAGTTCCAGAAACGAGAGTATATCAAGTGACCAGTAGCGTGTTCAATACCTCCAAGATACAAATCCACGTTTCTCCAATACTCATTTGCCTCTTTGCCAACAAGTGCTTTGTCGTTGCGAGGATCCATATATCGAAGATAGTAGGCCGACGAACCAGCAAAACCGGGCATTGTTGAGAGTTCAAACTCCCAGCCTTCAACTCTTGCTAGTGGAGGTTCGCCGTCAGAAGTTGGCGAAAAGTTCTCGATTGCAGGTAGCTCGATTGGAAGCTCTGAGTATGATGCTGGAGTTGGCACTCCCTCTCTATCGAAACGAATAGGGAATGGCTCTCCCCAGTAGCGTTGACGACTGAAAATTGCATCACGAAGTCTGTAATTTACCTTAGCCGAGCCAATTCCACGCTTTTCGACCTCCTCGATAGCAACACGAATAGCATCTTTAACATCAAGACCTGTTAAGAAGTCAGAGTTAATCAGCGCTCCGCTTTTGGCATCGTAGCTCTCTTCCGAAATATCACATTCGATAATAGGAATAATTGGCAGATTGAAGTGTTTAGCAAAGGCGTAGTCACGACTATCGTGCGCTGGAACAGCCATAATGGCACCTGTTCCATAACCTGCCAGTACGTAATCACTAATATAGATTGGAATACGTGTTCCGTTGAATGGATTGAGAGCGTAAGAGCCTGTAAAACAGCCGCTAACTCGTTTTGTATCGGCTATACGTTCACGTTCGCTACGTTTTTTAGTAGCAGCTATATACTCTTCAATTTCTGTGCGTTGTTCGTCGGTTGTAAGGCTATCGACAAGCGAATGTTCGGGAGCAAGTACCATAAAGGTAGCTCCGAAAATCGTGTCGGCACGAGTAGTGAAAACTTCGAATGAGCCACCGTTTTCGGTAGGGAAGAAAATCGAAGCTCCAACCGAACGACCAATCCAGCCACGTTGTATCTCTTTGAGCGATTCGCTCCACTCCAAAGTGTCGAGTCCGTTTTGCAGACGTTCTGCATAAGCAGTAACACGCAACAACCACTGTTTCATAGGTCTTTGTTCAACAGGGTGTCCACCTCTGACCGAAAGTCCATCTTTTACCTCGTCGTTGGCAAGTACAGTACCTAGTGCATCGCACCAGTTAACCATTGTAGTTGCTTGGTATGCAAGACGATAATCGCGGTGCAAAATCTCCTCCAACTCTTTTTTGCTCAACTCTTTCCACTCTGGATGTTTTGCCACCAACTCGCTAATAGGGCGAGCTTGTTTTAATTCTGTGTCGTAGTAGTGGTCGTACATTTGCAAAAACGCCCATTGGGTCCATTTGTAGTACCCAGGGTCGCAAGTGCGAATTTCACGGTTCCAGTCATACGAAAAACCGATTTTATCCATCTGTTCACGATAACGAGCGATGTTTTGTTCGGTTGTTTTAGCAGGGTGTTGACCTGTTTGGATAGCGTATTGTTCGGCAGGAAGTCCAAAAGCATCGTAGCCCATTGGGTGAAGTACGTTGTAGCCAGTCGAACGTTTATAGCGGCTATAAATATCTGAAGCAATGTAACCTAGTGGATGCCCTACGTGCAGACCTGCTCCCGAAGGGTATGGGAACATATCGAGTACATAAAATTTAGGTTTACTGTTGTCTATTTCTACTTTGTAAAGTTTTTGGTCAGCCCATTGTTGCTGCCATTTTTGCTCGATTTCGTTAAAATT
>CAMTOL010000249.1 GCA_947074135.1 uncultured Rikenellaceae bacterium | reverse complement strand
CTCCTGCAGCCTAACCCTCAACACTATAACCACAACAATAACACAAACTCAATTATAAAAATAGAGTGTTGCTCATAACTAAAAAACACTGTGTCTTTAATGTAAAGTTATTTTATCTCGATTAAAATTCACCCTACTATCATTAACTCCATAACACCGTATATCATACCAATCCATATTACAATGGTACGATTCTTGTATTTTTTACAACACAAAAAAAAAGTTTTTATCAATGCATTTCTTCAATGCCAATAGTGCGGCTTACAAATGGTTATTACTGTGTCTAATGATGATCAGTACTGCAATGGCAGTCCTCGACACAACAATTGTAAATTCTGTCATACCATCTCTGTTACATGATTTCGACGAAACTCTTTCGAAAGTCGAATGGATAGTAACTGGTTATCTTATCTCTATGTGCGTAATGCTTCCAACTGCAGGTTGGATGGCTCAGAAGTGGGGCTACAAGCGCATATATCTCATTGGTATGTTTCTATTTACAGTTGGTTCAACACTATGCGCACTATCTAAAGATATGAACTCACTCATACTATTTCGCATTATAGAGGGATTTGGAAGCGGTATAGTTCAATCGCTAGGTATGGCTGTCATCATTAGGCATTTCGATTCTAAAATGAGGACTATTGCACTTGGTCTTTGGGGCGTCGCTTCAGCTGCTGCAATTTCAATGGGACCATATTTAGGAGGTTTACTACTCAAAGATTATGGTTGGAACGCTCTATTCTGGGTTAACGTACCAATAGGAGTTCTTAATATTTGTGCTACCTATTATATAATGCGAGAGGTTAAGGACAATGGCATTGGACGTTTTGATTTATTTGGCTTTTCATTGATTGGGCTTAGTGCGCCACTGCTAGTAGTTTCGTTAGCAATGGGTGCGACTCAAAGTAACTCAGCGATTTCGGGTTGGCATTCTCCATACGTACTAGGAGGTTTAGTATTATCGTTGTTGATGCTCGCCGTATTTATAGTACACACAAAACGAAGTAGCAGCCCAATTATAGATCTAAGTATATTTTCAAAACGCACTTTTACACTCTCTATAATAGCTTTGACCTGCTTTGGCATAGGAATTTTTGGAGGTAATTACCTATTGCCACTATACTTAGAACATTCATTAAGTTATTCGGCACTCTCGGTTGGAAGCGTATATTTACCTATAGGAATAATTCAAGGTACACTAGCGCCATTGAGTGGAGTATTATCACGTTGGACTGGCGAAAAAGCTCTAATAATTTCAGGATTGATAATCTTCACGAGCTACCTATCGCTAAGTATATTTTTCAACTCTACTACTCCTGTCTGGTTGATTAACTCAACCATCTACCTGCGAGGTATAGGTATGGGGCTTGCATTCACTCCACTCAACGCACTTGGAGTTAGCGAATTAACCAAAATGCAGATGACCTCAGCAAGTGGTGTTGCCAATACAGTCAAACAACTATCTGGAAGCGTTGGCATTGCTATTTTCACAGCTATTATCGCTTCGTCATACGGAAACGACACACTACCACATTCTATTGCAGAGAGCCACTACAACAAGGCAATTGACTTGAGTTTTGCTATTGCAGCTATATTTTCGTTTATCGGTTTAGTGGCAGTTCTATTTCTACATAGACGAAAAGAATAAATAAGGTGGTTTACTCTGTCAATAGATAGAGCAACATAACGGAAACAACAAAAAAAGGGATGCATTAAAACACCCCTTTTTACTATACTTTCCACATTGTTGAAACTATTTTTGATAGACCCTCACATAATCAACCTCAAGTACCTTAGGAAAATCAGAATCATCAATACCCATTGCTCCACCCCAGTTTCCGCCAATAGCAAGGTTTAGAATCAGATGAAAACGTTTATCGAAAGGCCAACTCTCAAAACCAGTTCCATCGTTCTCAAATGTATAATAATGCGTTCCATCAACATAAGCTCTCCATTGGTTCTCGTCCCACTCCAAACCATAAACATGAAACTCGGTATCGGCACTAGGCAAATAGATTTTACCACTTGTCTGGGTGCCAATCGAGTGATTATATTTTAGCGTATGAGCGGTAGCCAAAACCGTATCTTCGTCGTATCCTACATTCTCCATAATATCAATCTCGCCACTTGCAGGCCAACCACCATATTCCCAATCAGTTGGCAACATCCATATTGCAGGCCAAGTACCAACACCATTTGGAAGTTTTGCTCGGACTTCGATCTTACCATATAACCAGTCACCTTTACCCTTAGTAATCAGGCGAGCCGAAGTGTAACGCTTATCTTCGCAACTATCTATTAAGGCTATGATTTTAAGCGTTCCATCATTTACAAATGCATTCTTTGATTGGGCATTTGTATAGAATTGAGCCTCATTATTGCCCCACCCATAAGCATTACCATCTGTGTCATACGACCAGCGAGTTGTGTCAGGAAGTCCAGTGTAGTCAAACTCATCGCTCCACATCAGCTTCCATTCACCATCACCATTTGCATCACAAGATACGAAAAGCGAAGTAAAAATTGATGTTGCAACTAATAGAGATACAATTAGTAGTCTTTTTTTCATAGTCAGTTGATTTAAAGTTTAGTATAAAAATTATTTAGTAATTTCAAAGAAGACTAAAGATAGTTGCTCAGTTCCACATGAGATGGTTTAGGTGCACGGTGGTTTACTTTCTCGACTTGTTACTACTAATTTCTTTACTGAGGTAGTTATTTTCGTTCTCAATGCCGACACAACTTACATGTTT
>CAMTOL010000248.1 GCA_947074135.1 uncultured Rikenellaceae bacterium | reverse complement strand
CTGTTGAAGACATTCTCCTAAAACCATTAATTAACTGTTCACGAGACATTCCTAAACCATTATCCTCAAGAATAAGAGTTCCTCCGACAATAGAAGAGTTTATGAAAGTTAATTTCACAGTTGTTGCATCAGCATCAAATGAATTTTTGACAAGCTCGGAAACTGCAGTTTCTTGTCTTGCTACAAGTTCGTTCCCTAATCTGTCAATAACACCAGCATCAACAGAAAATCGAATATTATCTTTGTCAAATTTAGATAACTCATTTGATAAAGATAGTATCTGACCATAATCCACGTTATCAGCTCCTAACAACTTAGATAATTGCTCTTTTATTTCTATTTCTGTTTTCATACTAAAATATGTTCTTTAACAATTTCAAGTGCTTTCGATGATAATTCATTATCTTCAGATTTTACAACTTTGAGAATTTTATCGGCAATCCAAATAGCAAGAAGCTCATTCACATCAGCTTGGTATATATCTGCTAGTTTTTGCAAATGATCCTTTCTAAGTTTCTTTACTTCTCTTTCCATTTTGCTTAGGGTCGCTGTGTCGATTTCAAGAACAGCTGCTACCTGCCTTAATAACAGCCCTTTTGTTTCTCGTAATTCTCTAATTTTAGCACCTATCATTGTTGTCTATTTAGTGACTTGACACTTTTAGGCAAAAGTAATTATAAAAATCCATTCTACAAAAATAATTATCAGCTCTTTATCAAGTTTTGTAGCTTAGGATTTTGTTTTATTCGCTCAATTTCTGCATCGACAATTTCTCTGACCTCTTGTTTTATGCGGTCGTAGTTGAGTTGGATTTGTTGTTGCATATTGTCAGAGCCGTCGGGAGTGGTGAAGTCCATAATTGAGGGGATTTTCTGGTAGGCTTTGGTTTCGGCAGCGACACGGGCGTTATCTACTACGATTTCGCAGTGGAAGATTTTCTGGTCGATGCGTTCATCGAAGTTATCCGATACGGAGCCGACAAACATACCCTGTGTTAGAGTTGAAATCTTGCTTTGCGGTATCAAGCTATCCATTGGAGTAGAAATGGAAGTTGATTTATCGTTGCGGTTTATGGTCATTGACTGGCGTTTTTGCAGCACCTTACCAAAACGTTCCGAAAGGTTTTTAGCCGTATCACCAACTACTTGTCCCGAAAAGATATTACCCACGGTATTCATCACAACGGCAGCCTCCTTATCACCATAATCACGTTTAAGTTGCGAAAAGTCTTGAAAACCAAGGCAGACCGCAACTTTATTGCTTCGTGCTGTCGCTATCAGGTTGTCCAAACCTCTGAAATAGATAGTTGGCAACTCATCAATAATCACTGCACTTTTGAGTTTCCCTTTCTTGTTAATCAGCTTCACGATACGGGAATTATATAGTCCGAGTGCAGCAGAATAGATATTTTGACGGTCGGGATTGTTACCCACGCAAAGGATTTTAGGTTCATCGGGATTGTTTATGTCAAGCGTAAAATCATCACCACTCATTACCCAGTAGAGTTGTGGCGAAATCATACGAGATAGCGGAATTTTTGCCGAAGCTATCTGCCCTTGTAGCTGGTCTTGCGCTCCGCCTTCCCAAGCATCCATAAATGGCGACAGGTAGTTTTCAAGTTCGGGATATGAGGTCAGAATCGGAAATATATCAGTGTACTTCTTGTTTAGAAACTCAATAGCGTGCGGAAAAGTGCAATACTTACCACCGTCATAGAGTTTTAAATACCATATAATAGCTGCCAATAGTATAATCGGGGACTCTACAAAGAAATCGCCCTGCTTCTGAATCCACGTCTTATTAAGGTTGAGCATAATGGTGTAGGCACTCTCGTAAGCATCCGAAATATCGGTCATAAAGGCTGGATTTATCGGATTGCAACGATGAGAGCGTCGAGGATCATCGAAGTTAATCACATAGAATTTTGGAACCACTTTGTAAGCATCTGTATGCTTCAATAGGTGATTATAGGCAATCGTCGAAAGGTCATCAAATTTGAAGTCATATATATACATTGAAAACCCCTTTTCAATTTGTTGCTTGATGTAGTTGTTTACGATGGCATAAGACTTACCCGAACCGGGAGTACCCAGTACAATAGAGGCACGAAATGGATTGACGATATTTATCCAACCATTATTCCAACGCTTTTTGTAGTAGAATCGTGTCGGCAGATTAACCGAATACTCATTTTCAAGTAGGCGTGTTTCCTGCATAAAACTCTCGTTCTCGTTATTGAAAACATCGTCCATAAGGTTGTTTTTGAGTAAGCGGCTCATATAGAGTCCCGACATCAATAGGCAGATATAACCTACGGTCATTGTGAAGATATAGAGTGCTACATTTGCCTCGACGGGTAGTGGCAGCGACAATATCCACCAGTTTAGAAAAAAGAATACTGTTCCAACACCCATAAAACTCCAGACCTTTGTCCAAGTGATTTTTTCATCTTTCACGCCCTTTGTTCCAAGGCACGACAGAGCCAACAGGAGCAGGGCAAAGAGTTTCGTATTTATCATATACGAAAACATCCCCATTGTACGGTTGAAATTCATCAGCATCTTATCGACCACACCGATATTGATCCCCCATAGTTTAATCGCTTCATAGCAGTACCAATAGATGTGAACCACCACTATAATAATTGATACGGCACGCAGCAAATCCATCATTTTCGCCAATGCCCTTAAATCTTCTTCTTGTTGCATATTCTTATATTCTCAGTTTATTTTGTTTTTTTTTGCGTTGCATTTGACGTCG
>CAMTOL010000247.1 GCA_947074135.1 uncultured Rikenellaceae bacterium | reverse complement strand
ATGACCTAGGGGGTCTGCATGTAGGTCATTAGGCGAAAAAGCGTTGCCATTGCCGTAACTGTCCTTGGGCGTAGATGTGATAATGGTAGTGCCCGCATCCAAATGAGTAGCCTCGTTGCGTAAAATGACTGTGTAAGTGATTTTTATTGTCATAGTCGTTTTGTGTTGTAGCTATTGTGCGAAATTATAAATAAAAAATAGATTATACAAACTAGTAAATGATAATTTGTATAATCTATCTCTCCTCTAATTACCTACTTAATGCGGTTCTTGACTCTTCGTGCCATTGCAGAAGCAAATACAAACTCATCTAGCTCCTTATTGTTGGAGTCTAAAATATCCTCGCGAGATCCTTCCCACCACTTCTTACCCTCATAAATAAAAGTAACCGTGTCGCCAATCTCCATAACAGAGTTCATATCGTGGGTGTTGACTATAGTTGTGATGTTGTACTCTTGTGTAATCTCGCGAATCAAGTTGTCGATTACAACAGATGTTACTGGATCAAGCCCAGAGTTTGGCTCGTCGCAAAAGAGATACTTTGGATTCATCACAATTGCTCGTGCAATAGCTGTACGTTTAACCATACCACCACTTAACTCAGATGGGTAGAGATTATTTGCGTTTTCGAGCTTTACTCTATCCAAGCAAAATTGAACCCTATCCTCCTTCTCGCTCATACTCATATCGGTAAAAAAATCGAGAGGGAAACGAACATTCTCCTCAACGGTCAAAGTATCTAGTAGTGCGCCACCCTGGAAAATCATACCCAACTGTTGGCGCATTAAACGCTTCTCGTTGAGTGACGCAAGGTTGAAACATAGATCGTTATACATAATTGTACCAGAATCTACTTGATGCAAACCAACAAGTGACTTGAGAAGTACTGTCTTACCACTACCACTTCGACCTATAATTAGATTGGTTTTGCCTGGTTCGAATTTGGCGTTAATATTGTCGAGTACTATACGCCCGTCGAACGATTTATATACGTTGTTTACTGTTATCATAGTTGTTATAAGTGTTTTTCGGTGATTACCTGATCACTAAGTACTATTTTGAAACTAAAAGCTGTGTGAGCATAATGTTGAAAATAAGTATCATTATACAGCTCATAACAAAAGCTCGTGTCGAACTCTTACCCACCTCCAACGAATTACCCTTGGCATAATAACCAAAATAGGCCGAAATTGAAGTCACTAAAAACCCAAATAGACACGACTTTATCAGAGTGTAAACAATGTAAAATGGCTTAAAATCGAACTTTAAACCATAAATGTAGTCGTAAAGTGGAAATAAATCACCTGCTGCTACAGTCAAATAACCCCCAACCAAACCGCAAATAATACTCAGCGCCGAAAGTAAAGGGAAAAAGAATAACGATGCAACAATCTTAGGCAATATTAGATAATTTGCCGAATTGACACCCATAATCTCTAGACCGTCAATCTGCTCTGTAATACGCATTGTACCTATCTCTGAAGCAATATTACCCCCAATCTTACCAGCTAAAATTAGAGCTAACACGGTTGAAGAGAACTCAAGCACAATACTCTCGCGACCAGCATATCCAATCAAATAACGTGGTAGTAGAGGATTCTCTAAGTTGTTGGTCATCTGTAAAACTACAGCTGCTCCCATAAAAAGCGAAAGTAGAAGCACAATGGCAATGGTTTGAAGACCTATATAGTCCATCTCTATAATGAGTCTTCTAAAAAAGATACTCCACTTCTGAGGACGATGAAAAGTGCGTCCAAGAAGTATAGTGTATTCTCCGACTTGGCGTATTGCTTTAAACATATTTTTTCTTAATTATTTGACAGTTGAAATTGAAAAAACCTTTGCAAAGGTAATTCTTTTTTGTTACATTTGTTCGATAAATTTAACTATATTGTTGTCAATTATTTTACTAAAGATAAATCTATGTGCGAAAAAAATTATTGTGTGATTATGGCCGGAGGTATTGGTGCGCGTTTTTGGCCACTAAGCAAAAGTTCTGTACCTAAACAATTTCTTGATATTATGGGTACAGGACGTAGCTTTATTAGAGCTACTTTCGAGAGATTTCTACCAATTGTCCCTGCCCAAAATTTCTTTGTTGTTACTTCGAAAGCATATAAAAAACTAGTGCTTGAACATCTCCCAGAACTGGACGAAAGTCAAGTGCTGTGCGAACCTATTAGGCGAAATACTGCCCCTTGTATTGCATACGCTACTTATCGCATTGCAGAACGTTGTAATGATGCTAATATTGTGGTCACACCTGCCGACCACCTAGTGCTTGATGGTCGTGAGTTTGAAAGAGTTGTCAGAACAGGTCTTGATTTTGTGGACGGAAATGAACACCTAATGACAATTGGAATTGCTCCTACTCGCCCTGAAACTGGATATGGATATATTCAATACAATAAAAACGAAGTCGCTAAAGAGGTGCATAAAGTGAAAACGTTTACCGAAAAACCAGACAAAGAGATAGCAAAAGCCTTTGTGAAAAGTGGTGACTTCTTGTGGAACAGTGGTATCTTTATCTGGTCGCTTAGAGCTATTAAAAGTGCTTTTGAGAAAAATCTACCCCAAATTGCGGCCAGTTTTAGTAAAGGCAAAGGAGTATATGGCCCAGATAACGAGATTGAATTTATCGAAAGCCTATAACCGCAATGCGAAAATATCCCGATAGATTACGGAGTGATGGAAAAAGCTAAAGATGTGTATATTTCGGTTGGCGATTTTGGGTGGAGCGATACTTGAACCTGGGGGCCGTTGTTCCAACATTGTGTATATTGAGTCTGCCAAACCAATAG
>CAMTOL010000246.1 GCA_947074135.1 uncultured Rikenellaceae bacterium | reverse complement strand
TTATTGCAGCTGAGGTAGCAACGGGAGAGCTCCACGTGTCAATAATTTGCAACTCTAAGCTCGAAGAAGGAGTAGCTAGTATTCTATCTGCAGATATCACTGTTGTGTTACAAGAGAGGGATATAAGAGGCAAAAATAAGATAAAAATCTTTTTAGTTAATTGCATAATCATGTTTGTTAGTGAGTGGTGAGTTGTTATTTGCTTACCAAAGTTAGTTATTAAATATAAGAATAAAAAATATTTTCTGTTTTTTGTCGATATAGAATAAGTATGCAGGCGTGTTTCTTATTTTAAACAAATAAGGCTGAATCGAACTATATCTTATTCAGCCTTATCTATTATATTAAACAAAAAAAAGTTGTAATTACTGCATCGTGCCATAAAGAGCCAGTTCTCCTAACTCCTCTTCGATTCTAAGTAGTTGATTATATTTAGCTATACGATCAGTGCGACTCATCGAGCCAGTTTTGATTTGCCCACTGTTTGTAGCCACTGCTATATCGGCAATTGTCGTATCTTCGGTTTCTCCACTACGGTGCGAGGTAACGCTAGTATAACCTGCTCGGTGCGCCATTTCGATAGCCTCGAGTGTTTCGGTAAGCGTTCCGATTTGATTAACTTTAATAAGAATTGAGTTCGCAGCTCCAAGCTTTATCCCCTTCTCGAGATACTTGACGTTTGTTACAAACAAATCATCGCCAACCAACTGACAGTGTGACCCAACCATTTCAGTTAGTTTCACCCAACCCTCCCAGTCATTTTCACTCATTCCATCTTCGATAGAATCAATAGGGAATTTTTCGACCAACTCCTTGAGAAATTCTGCTTGTTGAGCCGAGTTGCGACGTGCGCCACCAATACCTTCAAATTTTGAGTAATCATAAATACCATCTTTGTAAAATTCACTTGCTGCGCAATCCAGAGCAATGGTAATATCTTTTCCTGGGGTATAGCCAGCTGATTTAATTGCCCTTACAATTGATTCAATAGCATCTTCGGTTGAGTTTAATTCGGGCGCAAAACCACCCTCATCGCCAACAGCAGTCGATAGTCCTCGTTCGTGCAGTACTTTTTTGAGCGTATGGAACACTTCGGCACCCATTCTAATAGCTTCGCTAAACGATTCTGCTCCAATTGGGCGAATCATAAACTCTTGAAAGGCAATAGGAGCGTCGGAGTGAGAGCCTCCATTTATAATGTTCATCATTGGCACAGGCAACACGCGCGCATTGATCCCGCCAATATAACGATAAAGAGGCATCTTTAAATAAGCTGCCGCAGCTTTAGCAACAGCGAGTGATACGCCTAGAATTGCGTTTGCACCTAGATTACTCTTGTTTGGAGTGCCGTCAATTTCGATGAGCGCCTTGTCAATGCCAACCTGATCGGTCACAGACATACCTACAACCAAATCCGAGAGAATAGTGTTGACGTTTCGAACAGCATTGAGGACACCTTTACCTCCAAATCGGGCTTTGTCGTCATCGCGAAGCTCAACAGCTTCGTTTTCGCCAGTACTAGCTCCACTGGGGACTGAGGCTCTACCCATAGCCCCACTAGAGGTTATAACTTCAACTTCGACTGTTGGATTTCCTCGTGAGTCTATAATTTCACGACCACGAACCGCAATAATTAATTCCATAATGTGTCAATTTTTATTAGTTAATCTCTTTATCTGCGTCGATAAAAAGATTAACTCTAAAAATTCGACACAGTTTTATCTGTTTTTAAGCTCTATTACCTTCTCTTTGAATAGGCGACCACGCTCTTCGTAGTTTGTGAAGAGGTCGAAACTTGCACAAGCAGGCGAAAGTAGAACGCAATCACCACTTTGTGCTACACTTCTTGCGGCTGAGATTGCTTCATCGAGCGAATGAGTATCAAATATTGTGCCTACCACTCCTGTAAAAGCATCGACGAGTTTGTGATTATCTACTCCCAAACAAACGAGTGCTTTGACGTGTGTCTTAGCCAATTCAATAAGTGTAGAATATTCGTTTCCTTTATCAGTACCACCCGCAATCCATATCGTAGGTCGTGTCATACTATCGAGTGCGTACCACACCGAATCGGTGTTAGTTGCCTTACTATCGTTGATATACTCTACTCCATCGACTGTATCGACAATTTCGAGCCTATGTTCAACACCTCCAAAACTGCGAAGTGTGGAAGCAATACTTTCGAACTCAACTCCTGCACGGCAGCAAGCCGCAATTGCAGCAAGAGCATTTGCAACATTATGCAAACCCTTGATTTTCATCTCCGAAATAGGGAGTTCATTATCTTCGTAATGAAGAGTTGTACCATCACTCCAAGCACCTCCAACTGCTCCACGAGCCGAGAATGGAATAGGATTGGCTTCGATTTTGGTTTTGGGGAGCACTTTAAGCGACTCAGGATCATCGGCATTATAAATAAAAGTATCAGCCAGCGTTTGATTGCGCATAACTCTTAACTTCGACGCCACATATTTGCTCATTTGATAATCGTACCTATCCAGATGGTCTGGCGTGATATTGAGCAATAGGGCTATATCTGCCTTAAAGTCAAATACTCCGTCCAACTGAAAACTGCTAAGTTCAATTACATACCAATCATAATCTTCAGTTGCATTTGCTATTGCAAGCGCAAAATTTTGACCAATATTCCCAGCGACAGCCACTTTTATACCTGCGCGACGCATAATTTCGTAAATACGAGTGGTGGTGGTGGTTTTACCGTTACTACCAGTAATACTGATTTTATGACTGGTGGTTGAACGATCCGCAAATTTGATTTCCTATATAATTTTGATGCCACGATCCCATGCAGCATTAACTATAACGTCTCTTACGGCCCCCCCAGGGCTT
>CAMTOL010000245.1 GCA_947074135.1 uncultured Rikenellaceae bacterium | reverse complement strand
GTTGTGTAGAAAAACTAGTTACAGATGACAAAGGTAGTTAAAAGTATATTAATAACCAAAAACGGAGGTGCAAATCATTGTTTGCACCTCCGCCTTTTTTTTATTCACATTTTTTGTTTGCTCTAATGATTAGTGACTAGTGCAAAAACTGTTGTGAATTATGAATTAATCTTGAACGAACCAAGTTGGTCGATATCGAAGTTTTCGATGTAGCTTAGGTGTGCAGCACACTTAGCTTCGCCATCTTTAACAAAGGCGATAGCTGAGTTTTTGTACTCCTCAGCGTCAGCTCCAGTTTGTTGAACTAGCAGGTGACCCATAATCACATAACCAGCCATTTCGACTAGGCGACGAGCGTGAAAATCTTGATTTTCTGTGCTTCCAACCTCTTGAACCATTGCAACAGCTTTTTCGTATTGAATGCGCATTTTAACCAAAGTGTCGAAGCAGCTCTGCATCTCTGGCGCAGGAGCGATTGCTTCGTACTCGTTCATTTGCGATACGTAAACACCTTTAACCACACCTGCAATAGCGGCCACGACTTGAAGTTGTGAGGTTCCTTCGTAAATAGTTGTGATGCGAGCGTCACGATAGATTCTCTCGATAGGGTAGTCTTTCATAAAACCGCTACCAGCGTGAATCTGCAACGAATCATAAGATACAGAGTTGCTGTATTCCGAGCTAAATAGTTTAAGCAGTGGAGTGTAGGCATCTGCCAAACGTTGGAAAGCTTTCATATCGGCACGTTCATCTTTGTCAAGAGTAGCGTGTTTAGATTTGTGGAAATAGCATTTGTAAACATCGACAAAACGAGCTGTTTCGTACAACAAAGCACGAGAGGCGTGAAGTCTTGCCTTCATATTTGTAAGTAGCTCATATACAGCAGGGAACTGAATAATTGGTTTGCCAAACTGTTCACGTTCGTGAGCATATTTCAAACCTTCGCGATATGCAGCCTCCATGATACCACACGATTGAGCGCCAATACCTAGACGAGCTGAGTTCATAAGTGCCATAACATACTTGATAAGACCCATTTTGCGGTCGCCAACTAATTGTGCAGGAGCGTTTGTAAAGACAAGTTCGCAAGTTGGAGAGCCGATGATACCCATCTTATGCTCGATACGGCGAACTTTTACTGCCATATGTTTTTTGTCGTAAACAAACAACGACAGACCACGAGCGTCAGTTGTTCCCTCTTCAGAACGAGCAAGTACCAACGAAATCTCGCCATCACCGTTTGTGATAAAACGTTTAACGCCATTGAGCAACCATTCGCCCTCTTTTGCAGGGTTTGGAGTAGCTTTGAGCATTACGGCTTGAAGGTCAGAACCTGCATCTGGCTCAGTGAGGTCCATTGCGCAGGTTTCGCCCTTGTTAACTCGTGGCAAAAACTCTGCATTAATCTCGTCCGAAGCAAATTCGTGAAGAGTTTCAGCGCAGTCTTGAAGCCCCCAAATATTACCAAAACCTGCATCGGCACGACTTACCATATCGCAACTCATTACGTAAGGCACGAGTGGAAAGTTGAGTCCGTCGTACTGGCGAGGAAGCGAGAGTCCGTAAACTCCTGCTTTTGTCAACATTTCGTGATTTTCGGCAGTGCCGTCAGCATAAATAACTCGGTCGTTTTCGACACGTGGACCTTGTGCGTCAACACCCTCTGCGTTTGGTGCTATAGTGTCGGCACAAATTTCGCCAATAATGCCAAGTACTCTACGGTAAGAGTCCATTGCATCCTCGAAATCGACAGGTGCATAGTCATAAGTAGTTGCATCTTTGAAGCCATCCTCTTTGATAGCTACAATTTTCTTCATCAACGGGTGGTTGAGATGAAATTGAAGGTCTTTATTATCTTGAAAAAAGTTTCCCATTTTTTTGTTTTGTTTACGGTTGTGTTTAACTGTTATTGTTTGTCAAAGCGTACTCCAATCACATAGTAATGAGGTATATTCTTTAGGATTTCGCTACTCATATCAGGAGCGATTTCGCTCTCTCCACAAAAGCGATAAAACCCATTTTCTGCGTCATACCACATCGAGCCTAGAAGCATTAGAGGAATATCTTTCGATATTTCAATTGTCTCGTTCACTATAAATGGCGCTGCAATGTAATTAGGTTTATTTCTCGAAGTTTTGTGTTTAAGATTGAGTGATCTTAATCCTGAGCTCATATTTTCTATATTGAATGCAAGATCTCTAATCGAATCGTTTTGAGGAATAATTGCCAACGAAATGAAATTAGCTAAATATGCAACCAGTTTTGCTGAATCTAGTGCTTCTGCCCTTAATTCTTCGTGAAAACGTTCCGGAAAATCACTAATCATACTTCTATTTTCACCAGCACTGATATATTTTTTTATTGGCTCTGTTCTTAACGAATCATACTCTGCAATGTAGAATGAAATATTGTATGACTTATCTTTTAGGTCTGATATATCAAACTTTGAAAAAGCATAATTTTGCAATTCGAGAACATCGATTATATCGTTTAGTTCAAGGCTAGTCTTTTTTATCTGTTGTGCAGATACAAGCATTGAACAGAGGCAAGCGAGAATAGTAACTGTTAGTGATTTTTTCATGCGCTTTGATGTTTTCTAACTACTTAGAGCTCTCTTTGTAGTGTTTAATCATTTTGGTTACCACATCTGCATAGTCGCCCGTAATTGCATAGTCTGCAATTTTGTTAATCGGAGCCTCAGGGTCGGTCTTTTTCGTAATAATCATTTCCTAACCGTCCATCCCTGCAGTTTGCTGGTGTGGTTCACTTCTCCTCCACCCGATTTAGAGCTTAGGTCCAACCGTTGTGACACTTTGCACAGTTTGTAGGTGTGTGGCGGTGAGCTCTGAGTCTGTGGGTGCACCGTGA
>CAMTOL010000244.1 GCA_947074135.1 uncultured Rikenellaceae bacterium | reverse complement strand
ATAAAAAAAGGTTAAATATTTATGTTGAACAAGCTAAAAAAAGGAAAAGAAAAAGGTAATTTTGTAATGTTTAAAGTAGACACTGAAAGCTACTTAGGTTCGTTTAAGTTGCTTATTATCAATAATTTAGTTTAATATTAATACCGTAACTCTACAAAAAAATGGAAAATAAAAAAGAGTACACCTATGAACAGGCGACAGCTGGTGCAAGAGAGTATTTTGCTGGAGATGACCTCGCCGCTACAGTTTGGGTAAGCAAGTATGCCCTTAAAGATTCTTGGGGAAAAATTTTCGAGTGTTCGCCACAACAGATGCACGAACGTATCGCTAGTGAGCTAGTAAGAATTGAACAGAAATATCCAAATCCAATGTCAATGGAGGAGGTTATGGAACTTCTCTCTGACTTTAAATATGTGATTCCTCAAGGAGGACCTATGACTGGCGTGGGCAATGCTCTCCAAATTGCATCGCTTTCAAACTGTTTCGTTATTGGTCACGAAAAACCAGCTGACTCTTACGGCGGTATTATTCGTATTGACGAAGAGCAGGTGCAATTGATGAAGCGTCGTGGAGGTGTGGGGCACGATCTTTCGCATATTCGCCCAACTGGCAGTCCGGTACTTAACTCGGCACTAACTTCGACTGGTATTGTGCCATTTATGGAACGTTACTCAAACTCAACTCGTGAGGTTGCTCAAGACGGCAGACGTGGAGCGTTGATGCTCTCGCTTTCGGTAAAACACCCTGACGCAGAGAAATTTATCGATGCTAAAATGGAGAGTGGTAAGGTTACTGGTGCCAACGTTTCTATTAAACTTGATGATGAGTTTATGAACTCAGTTATTGAGGGCAAATCATATAGCCAACAATTCCCTGTAGATAGCAGCGAGCCAGTCGTAACGCAAACTATTGATGCTCTTACGTTGTGGAACAAAGTTATTCACAATGCGTGGAAATCGGCTGAGCCAGGTGTGTTGTTTTGGGATACAATTATCAAAGAGAGTGTTGCAGACTGTTATGCTGACCTAGGCTTTACAACAGTTTCGACTAATCCTTGTGGCGAAATTCCGCTCTGTCCTTACGATTCGTGTCGTTTGGTTGCTCTTAATCTTTATGCTTATGTTGACGCACCGTTCACTAAGAAAGCTAAATTTAACTTTGCAAAATTCAAAGAGCATACACGCAAGGCGATGCGTATAATGGATGATATTATCGACTTGGAGGTTGAGAAAATCAGTATCATTATCGATAAGATTAGTGGTGATCCCGAAACTGACGATATCCGCAGAGTGGAGCGTCAATTGTGGGAAAAGATTCGCGACAAAGCTCTTAGCGGTCGCCGTTGCGGTCTTGGTATCACTGCCGAAGGCGATATGTTGGCAGCTCTAGGGCTTCAGTATGGAACCGACAAAGCTATTGAGTTTGCTGTTGAGGTTCAAAAAACATTGGCAGTTGAAGCTTATCGTAGCTCTGTCGAAATGGCGGAAGAGCGTGGCGCATTCCCAATCTACGATGCTAAACGTGAGGCTAACAACCCTATGATTTGCCGTATTAAAGAGGCTGATAGCGAACTAGGTAAACGTATGGAGAAATCGGGACGTCGCAATATCTCGCTCTTAACCATTGCGCCGACAGGAACAACATCGCTTATGACTCAGACCACTAGCGGTATCGAACCTGTATTCTTGCCTGTATATAAACGTCGTCGTAAGGTCAACCCTAACGATAAATCGGTAAATGTTACCTTTATCGACGAGGTTGGAGATAGCTGGGAAGAGTACAATGTGTTCCACCACCACTTCTTGACTTTCCTCGAAACTCAAGGTATCAAAAAAGAGGAGGTTGTTAAGATGAGTGATGAACAAGTTGAAGAGTTGGTTGAGAAATCGCCATATTATAAAGCAACCTCTGCCGATATCGACTGGGTAGCGAAAGTTAAGATGCAGGGAGCGATTCAGAAGTGGGTTGACCACTCGATCTCGGTAACTGTGAATCTGCCTGAAAATGTTACAGAACAACTTGTTGCCGATGTTTATAAAACGGCTTGGCAAGCTGGTTGTAAAGGTGTTACTGTTTACAGAGAGGGTTCTCGAGCAGGCGTGTTGGTCAAAAAGAGCGCAACCGAGGATAAGAAAAGTGGTATGCCTGCCAAACGTCCTATCTCTCTTGATGCTGAAGTAGTGCGATTCCGCAACGGAAGCGAAGAGTGGATAGCCTTCGTAGGTCTTTACAACGATGTGCCTTATGAAATCTTTACGGGTAAGATTGAGGAGGATGCTATGTATATCCCGAAACGTATCGAAAAAGGCAAGATTATCAAAGTCAAAGAGGAGGGTAATGGCACTCGTTATGACTTCCAATATGAAGATAAATATGGTTATATGAACACAGTTGGAGGTATCTCACGCTTGTTCGATCAAGGTTTTTGGAACTATGCTAAACTTATCTCTGGAGTCCTTCGCAACGAAATGCCTATCGTGGACGTTGTGTCGCTCGTGTCATCGCTTCGCTTGGATAGCGAAACTATCAATACGTGGAAAAATGGTGTAGCTCGTGCGTTGTATAAATATATACCGAACGGTACTAAAGCTAAGAGCGGTACGATTTGCCCAGAGTGTGGTCAAGAGTCACTACACTATCAAGAGGGCTGCTTGGTTTGTACCTCTTGCGGTCACTCAAAATGCGGAGGTTGATAACCTAACTAATATTAAAGCCGATTTTGCTCAACTTTCCTTTTTTTTGTAGATTATATTTCTACATTACACAGGTTTTACTTCATCTTTTGGCCACCAAAGTTCAAGTAAATAACTGTAACGAACAACTCGTCTTCGATGCAGGGTTTGTAGTTGTTTTAGTAGATTTTACTTTGT
>CAMTOL010000243.1 GCA_947074135.1 uncultured Rikenellaceae bacterium | reverse complement strand
TTGGGGTGGTGACGGCTACGGCGTGGAGGATATACAGATGGATTGAGGAGCTGTTCGTGGTTCTATTGAGAGAAATGACGTGATAGCGACGAATGAGAAACATGTATCGTGGAAAACGAAACTCTAGAACGACCTACTTGAACGAAGTGAGGAGTAAAAAGAAGATAACTAAACCAATTAAAATAGAATGAAACTGATAAAACCTTTTTTAGTGCTTACTTTAACGGCATTTGCGTTTTTGATAACCTCTTGTGTCGATAAAACCGAAGAGGTAATTAAAGACAAAATAGTTCTTGCTTACGTCTGGCCTACTCGAGATGCGCCAATGCCCGACCCAACTATTATGACACACATTAACTTTGCTTTTGGTGTGATGAACGACAGTTGTGATGGGGTGGTAATCCTAAATGAGGATATACTCAAGGAGGTTTTAGCTCTAAGGTCACAAAACAAAGATTTAAAAGTGCTGCTTTCCATTGGAGGTTGGGGAGCTGGAGGTTTCTCGGAGATGGCTCGTGACAAGGCTAAACGTGCAGCATTTGTTGCGCATTGTGGCGAATTGACAAAGGTGTATTCTTTAGATGGTATTGATATGGATTGGGAATATCCAACCTCGTCGGCTTCGGGCATTGCCTCTGATCCTTCGGATACCGAGAACTTTACACATTTAATTAAAGAGCTTCGTGGCGAACTTGGTATCGAAAAACTTGTGACCTTTGCTTCGGCTGCAAATGCTGATTTTGTGGACTTTGGAGCAGTTGAACCATATCTCGATTTTGTAAACCTTATGACCTATGATATGGGACGTCCAAGCGAAGGGTTACACCACTCGGCAATGCACCCATCTGATAAATCGAGATTGTCGGTTGCTGAAGCTGTTAAATTGCATAGGGAAAAGGGACTGCCTCGCGTGAAGATAGTGGTCGGGGTGCCATTCTATGCTCGTGCAAATGTAAATAAAGGTTTCTCTGATTTTGATAGATATCCTACGCTCGATAGTGTCTATAAAGGGCATCAATTCTTGTGGGATTCGGTGGCAATGGTGCCATATATTGCTCATAAAGACGATGATACAATGCTTTGTGTCTATGATAACGAAGAGTCGCTCAGAATCAAGTGTGACTATATCTTGAAGAATGATCTTGGCGGTATAATGTACTGGTCGTATGGTGCTGATGGCGAGGGTGTTCCTCTATCTAGATTGGTTTGGGGAGGTGTAAACCCTCATAGAGTGACACAAAAAACTCAAAAATAGAGCAAAAAGGAGCGGAGAACTCTTTTTTGTTGTATCTTTGTTAACTAATAAAACGAAAAAGCGGCTGTATTGTATTGAAATGCAGCCCCTTTGTCCGTTTTTAGGTGGTTAAATAAAAATAGATTAAGATAAACTCAGAAAATGTTTGAAAATTTAACGGATAAGCTTGAGAAGAGTTTTAAAATTCTCAAAGGACAGGGGAAAATTAGCGAAATTAATGTCGCTGAGAGCCTTAAAGAGGTTCGTCGTGCGCGGATTGATGCCGATGTTAACTACAAAGGTGCAAAAACTTGTACTGAGGAAGATAGACAAAGAGATAATGGTAGTGAAGGACTTAAAGGTGGCAATACTTCGTAAGTGCAGGTTAAAATCGTTCGTGACGAGTTGGCTGTACTTATGGGTGGAAAGGCTTCGGAGATTAATCTCAAAGATTCTCCTTCTATTATTCTTATTGCTGGTCTGCAAGGCTCGGGTAAAACTACTTTTACTGGTAAACTTGCTTCGATGCTTAAGAAAAAAGGGCGTGGCGTGGTGCTTATAGCAGGTGACATTTATCGTCCAGCCGCTATCGACCAGCTTAAAGTTCTTGCGGGACAAGTGGGTGTTGATGTTTATAGTGAAGATGGCGTTCAAAGCGATGCTGTTGGATTGGTCGAACGTGGAGTTAAGTGGGCTAAAGCTAAAGGTGTAAATACTATCATTGTCGATACTGCAGGTCGTTTGGCGATTGACGAGCAGATGATGAATGAGATTACGGCTATCAAGGCTGCAATCAAACCATCGGAAACGCTCTTTGTGGTTGACTCAATGACAGGTCAAGATGCAGTAAACACTGCTAAAGAGTTCAACTCTCGACTCGATTTCGATGGTGTTGTGCTTACAAAACTCGATGGCGATACTCGTGGTGGTGCTGCAATTTCTATCCGTTCGGTTGTTGATAAACCGTTAAAGTTTGTTTCGCGTGGTGAGAAGATGGAGGACCTCGATGTGTTCCACCCTGAGCGTATGGCTGATCGTATCCTCGGTATGGGTGATATCGTGTCGTTGGTTGAGAAGGCGCAGGAGCAGTTCGACGAGGAGGAGGCAGAGCGTCTGCAACGTAAACTCCGCAAAGATGAGTTTAATTTCGAGGACTTCCTGAAACAGATAGGTCAGATTAAGAAGATGGGTAATATCAAAGATATTGCCTCGATGATACCGGGTGTTGGCAAGGCGTTGCGTGATGTAGAGATGGATAACTCGGTGTTCAAACAGACTGAGGCTATTATCCACTCGATGACACCTTTTGAGCGTCAGAATCCTAGTTGCCTTACGCCATCGCGCAAGCAGCGTATTGCTAAGGGTAGCGGATGCGAGGTTGCCGATGTGAATAGATTAATCAAGCAGTTCGATCAGATGCGAACTATGATGAAGGGGGTGGCGACAGGTAAGATGCCCAAAATGCGAAAAAGATAGTGAAAAGCACGGTTATGCTGCCTTGTATGGTTTCTGCGATGCTCACATACTTTAGTATGCTCTGCTTCTCGAACCTCATACAGCGTTGCCTAACCGCACTTTTGACTATCTTCTATGCAGGAGATGAAAAGCACGGTTATGCTGCCTTGTATGGTTTCTGCGATGCTCACATACTTTAG
>CAMTOL010000242.1 GCA_947074135.1 uncultured Rikenellaceae bacterium | reverse complement strand
GACATAAATTGCTTATTACCAACAACTAGAACTGATTAACTCCACATAAACGGGGTGCTGTAAAAAAGTTAAAAAAAAACAAACTTACAGCTGAGATTACACCCAACGAACCTGATACGGATAATGCCGACGAAGGGAATGAGTGTTACTCAAAATTAACAAATTTTAGTAACTTGCCGCCAAACTTAAACAAAACAGCTGTTTGCGGCGCAAAAAACGCACAACAAAAATGGAAAAATTAGTTTCCCAAGCTATCGTTGAAAACTACTTCAACAAACTTCAAGACTCTCTTGACATAGACACCGCAATCGTTGGAGGGGGACCTTCTGGACTTGTAGCGGCCTACTACCTAGCCAAAGCTGGTAAAAAAGTGGCTCTTTTCGAAAGCAAACTAGCACCAGGTGGTGGTATGTGGGGCGGCGCTATGATGTTTAACGACATAGTTGTTCAAAAAGAAGCACTACCAATCCTCGACGAACTAGGCGTAAAGTATAAACTGTACAAAAATAACGCATATCTTATCGACTCCGTTCACGCTACATCTGCATTAATTTATGCTGCAACCAAAGCAGGAGCACAAATCTTTAACTGCTACACTGTCGAAGATGTTGTATTCAAAGGCAATAGAGTTTGTGGACTTGTAATCAACTGGGCTCCAGTATCACGCGAAGGTATGCACGTTGACCCGCTTATGATTACCGCGAAAACTGTTATCGAAGCTACTGGACACGACTGTATGATTGCAAGATTGGTCGCTAGAAAGAACAACGTTAGACTTAACACTACCGATGGAAATGTTGCAGGAGAGCGCTCGCTTGACGTTGAGGAGGCTGAAAAAACAACTATCGAAAACACAAAAGAGATATACCCTGGACTATACGTTTCGGGAATGGCTGCAAACGGAGTTAGTGGAGCGCCTAGAATGGGACCTATTTTCGGAGGTATGTTAATGTCGGGGCTTAAAGTCGCTACACTTATTATAGAGAAACTATAAACTCACAATAGATAAATCTTATTAGCAGTTGAGTCTGTTCGCACAAACGAGCAGATTTAACTGCTAAAGTTTTTAACAACACTCCTTCAACTATGGACTTTGGACTCTACATAATAATAACTAAACCCTCGCTCTCATACACAGAAATTGCCCAAATTTGCGTTCGAACTGGCATTCGCTATCTGCAACTCAGAGAGAAAGAATTGTCGGACAGAGAGCTTATTAATGCCGCAATAGAGATTAAAAAAATAACTGACGGAACTCAAACCAAACTAGTTATTAATGATCGCGCCGATATAGCACTTATAGTGGGAGCTGATCTTTTGCACCTCGGTCAAGATGACTTAAGCGTTGAACAGGCTCGAAAAATTGTTGGAGATATGCCTATCGGACTCTCTACACACTCAATTGAACAGGCAAAAGAGGCAATTGCCAAAAACCCAGAATATATCGGTTTTGGTCCCATCTTCCCTACAACAACTAAGAAAAATCCCGATCCTACTGTTGGCACAATACTATTAAAGGAGGTTTTATCGTTCTCTAAAATAGCTGTAGTGGCTATTGGGGGAATTTTTCCAGAAAATATCGAACAGGTACTCAATACGGGCGCTAAAAACATCTGTCTAGTACGACATTTAATGTGCGACAAAGATTTAGAAAAGAAAATAATAGAGCTACAAAAGCAGATAAACAACAATTAAACCACCTCACAAAACAGGGATTAAAAGCAGAAAAAACTTTGGTTTTTGACTTTTTATTTCATAACTTTGATTAACTTTTTACAAGACAATGGACCTATGGTCAAATATTATTGTAAACTACACGGACTTACCTTAGACACTTTTATATGAACGAGATATTAGTTATTGCTTTACTTATCATTGCCGCATACCTGCTTGGTTCAATCCCAACTGCAGTTATTATTAGTAAAATCTTTTTTAAATCTGACATTCGAAACCACGGTTCAGGAAATGCTGGTGCAACAAATGTACTACGAACTTTTGGCACAGCCGCCGCAATACCAGTCTTTTTGATTGACGGGGCAAAAGGTTATGCTGCTGTAATGCTTTCGTGGCTCTCCTCACTTGCTCCACATAGCGCGTTTGGAGAGTATTCAGAACCATTCCTCAATCTTCGAATTGCACTAATGATAGTGGCCATACTAGGGCATATCTTTCCGATTTTTGCCTCATTTAAGGGAGGTAAGGGTGTTGCCACGATTGCTGGTTGTTTGATTGCTATTGCTCCAGTTCCTTTGCTTTGCAGCTTTATTGTATTTGTAATCTTTTGGAGTATTAGCAACTATGTGTCGTTAGGTTCGATAATGGCTGGATTAACATTTGTAATCTGGGTGCCACTCTACTATCTTATTATTGGCGATGGGTTTTCGCCTACTATGATGATCTTTTCAGTTGCTATTGCAGCTGTTATGACCTATATGCACCGCTTTAACATCAAACGAATTAAAGATGGCACAGAGGGTAAAACATACCTTTTCAAGAAATAGAAATAATATCTCCTTTTTGCTTTCATACTGCTAACCTACTCTCAAAATAGACTATTGAAAAGAACTGTCTAGCTATTGAAATTAACTTTCCTTTGGAAATTTATTACTACGGAAATCATTATCTATTTTTGACGCAAAATAAAAACACTACACATTTTGGACTAATATTTGATAGCTTCTAGCAGAAGTTCTCAATGGCCATTAAAATTAATTCCCATAAGCGCTTAAACAACTACTATTATTTTTCTTAGGAGCGACTCTATTGATGAGGTGCACGACCTTACAGGCAAACGAAAACAAAGAAAAAAAGATGAAACGGTTTGTACTTCCAGAAAAGGCGTGTTAAGTCACATTTGCAAATTATACAACGGAACCAGGACAGTGGAATTAATTCGGCGATAGACCAGGACTATCAACCATACACTGGGCTGGTTATGGACCCTGCGAAGCGTGGGGTCGCAAGCTT
>CAMTOL010000241.1 GCA_947074135.1 uncultured Rikenellaceae bacterium | reverse complement strand
TTCCTTCTCTTTGTTTGGTTTATCCAACCCATCTCCTATTGTAATAAGTATATCACCACGATATTGCAATTTTGATTTGAGGGTTTTGTTATCCTCCTGATAATCATAGATTGTTCTGCCACCTATTCGCTATATTTCACCTCGCGAATCAACAAAGAGAGAATATTCCTCTATAACACACCCTTCACTATTGTAAATACGTTCCTTCTTTGCACCAATAGATGAAATAGATATTGTTTTTACATTTTCTACATTACCTTTGAGGTTCTCTTTCTCAAAATCAGTAACCTGTCGAGCCGAGTATGAAGAACATCCATAAAACATACCAATAATTGCGCTCAAAAAAACAAATAAGTATACATTTTTTCTCATATCGTACAACTACATTAAATTAGTAACAAGCTACAACATATTTTGTTAGCTTCCACTTTCCATCTATTTCTTCAAATTCGACATCTGCATTGCAACCGCGATCAAAGTCATATTGAATTGCGACCTTATTTTCACTTTTCTTAATTTCCCACCAACCGTCAGATTCACTTTTATTAGTTGCAATTTTGACAGTTACCCAACTTTCTGCGTCAAACTCTTTTTCGACATCTAACCAACTACCTTCACTATTTTGTTCGTTTACAATATAGCCTTGAATAGGAAATCTAATCAATTGGGTTTGGTTTGCAGCATTATTAAAGTACTTAAGAAACTGGTCAAAATCATCGGGAGCATCATCAGCAGATGCAGCTGGTTGCTGTGTCGTTTGTTGAGAAGACTCAATATTATTATCTGTGCGATACTTAATATTTCTATAGGTTACTAATTTACCTCCATTATCACTTTTCATTATCCAGTTACCTTTATCGTCGTACTCATATTCATATTGCGCAGTTCCAAAAGAATATCCATTACCATAGTGAGTCTCTATCTCCACAGGATCACCATAAGAGTTAAGAGTAATAAATTTCTTTGTAGTTTGCTGATCTTCTTCTCCTTTGAGTCGTTTTTTACGATGATTATATTCCGTATCAGAAACTTCGATTGATTTACCACCATTAGAGTATTTATACTCAATATCACGTCCCAGTTCTTTCTTGCCATCAACCATTACATACTCTTTTTGTCTGACAATATTACCATCGCTATCACACTTTATCTCAATCATACCTGCTCGTTCGTGTAGTCCACTACCACTTTGCGCACTTTTTGAGTCAGCATATTTTGATTTTCCAAGTAGAGTTTTATTGTCAGTATCGTACTGATAAATCTCCACACGTCCAGTTTTATGGTGAGGCACTGCAAACGAGCACGCCATCTCATAAACTTCCGTAATAAACCCATTTTCATTAAAATGATACTCAGCACTTTTGTATTTAGTGTCTTGAATTAGGTTTTGCACAATCTCGACATCACCTTTAAGATTCATCTTCTTAAAGTCGCTCATTGGCTCTTTAGGGGTACTACCGCCACAGGCACATAACATTATTAGGGCGGACATAGAAATTAAGGTAGGTTTGATTTTCATTTTTATATAAATTTTGAAAGTATAGCTTCAATCTGTTTTTGCGCAATTTTTTTGTTATAAAGTATCTCGTACATAGCATCTGCAATAGGCATATCAACCTCAATGCCACATCTAGCTTTAACTTGTCGAATACAAGCCGTAGCATAATACCCCTCGGCAACCATATTCATCTCCATTTGCGCCACCTTAGCCGAATAACCT
This sequence comes from uncultured Rikenellaceae bacterium, assembly GCA_947074135.1. Classification (GTDB taxonomy): domain Bacteria; phylum Bacteroidota; class Bacteroidia; order Bacteroidales; family Rikenellaceae; genus Mucinivorans. The sequence goes on along the minus strand of CAMTOL010000241.1, from coordinate 1,252 downwards.
TTGCCAATTAACTGTCCAAAAGTTCTATTTCGAGAGAATGGCGAGTAGCAAGTTACCAATAGGTCGCCCAAATAGGCCGACGCAAGGACTTGTCTATCGAAGTCGTAGGTTTTAATCATAAACCGCTCCATCTCAATTGCAGCATTCGAAATAAGAACAGCCATAAAGTTGTCGCCGTAGCCAAGCGAATGGCACATACCAACCGCAATAGCGTAGATATTCTTCAACACCGCGCCATACTCTGCACCGTAAATATCGGTAGAGGAGCTAACTTTTATATAATCATTTGCAAAATAAGAGGCTAATTCGTCCGCTCTTTCAATGCTTTTACAAGCCATCGTCAAGTACGAAAGTCTTTCGAGCGCCACCTCTTCAGCGTGACAAGGACCAGTAACAATACCAATGTTATCAAATGGAAGATTATGGTATTGGTTCAAGTATTCAGCAATTGTTAGATACTGTTCGGGGACAATACCTTTAATAGCAGAAATTACGAACTTATCTGCAAGTGGCACAGTGAGCTCCAAAATTACATCTTTTAGAAATGCCGAAGGGGCGGCCAAAAGCACAACTTGGGCATTAGCAACGGCAGCATCAATATTTGAGTGCAGTTTGAGCTGACGTGTATAAAAGTGGACTTCGCTCAGATATTTTGGGTTCGAACGGTTAGTTTCGATATGTTTTCTAATCGTATCGTTATAGACATACCAATCGACAGCAACGCGGTTATCGGTCAAAATTTTGACCAATGCCGTTGCCCACGAACCGTGACCTATTACCGCAAAACGTGTATTTCTCATATTTTTTAGGTGATCAAGTTTATTCAAGTGATCAAGTGATAGGTAGTTTTGATTATATTTTCTATGCCTTAAAAGTCTTACAAATCCTGCGGGTTAGCGCTTTTGGGGTATTTTGTCACCCTACATAGAATTCTGGGATTGGGCAGAAATTCTTCGAATATCTTATTGGGCGTTTTTCGCCCAATCTCAAAATTTAGGAGTACCATTTCTAAGACCGTCAGCCATCGTGACTTTTTGACAATTCAACCTTGCCACCTTACTCGATACGGTTTCGAAAGCTAAAATTTTCTTAGATTGAATGCTACGCATTCACACCCAAAAACTTTTATGCATCTTTGTTCTAAGACTGCACAAAAATATCGCCGCAAGGCAACATAATCGCTAATTAGACAACGTCGTAAGAATTTTTATGAGGGAGCATACTAAAGTATGTGACCGATTAAAAATTCGAA
>CAMTOL010000240.1 GCA_947074135.1 uncultured Rikenellaceae bacterium | reverse complement strand
AACTAAAACTCCTAGTATGAGAAAAAAATTAATAACTATACGAGAGAATCTCTACATTGCTATGCGTGCAATCCGCAGCAATAGACTGCGCTCTGCTCTAACTATGGCAATTATCGCAATTGGTATTATGGCAATAGTTGGTATATCTACAGCCATTGATGCTTTGAGTAGCACCATTACCGAGTCTTTCTCCGCACTAGGAGCTGGTAGCTTCTCGATTGAATATAGATATAGAGCGCAAGTAGAAGGTAGCTCAAAAAGAAATATCAATGAAAACTACATATCTTTCAATAATGCAATGGATTTTAAAGAGAGATACAAAGTTCCTGCTACCGTTGGACTCTCGATAAGAGTTACTGGAAACGGTATTGTGAAATACAACTCCAATAAATCGAACCCAAATGTTCGGATACTCGGTGTGGATGAAAATGGAATACCAACCCGTAAAATGAACATCGACAGAGGACGTAACTTCTCGGTTCGTGAAGCCCAAAACGGAGGATATGTTGCAATTATCGGAGAAGACATAGTTAAAAAAATCTTTGGAAAAGACAACCCACTAGGCAAATTTATCTCGATTTCGGGTGGCAGATACGAAGTCGTTGGCATACTCGAAAGTAAAGGTAGTGCAATGGGAATGAGCCAAGACAACGTTGTGTTTATACCTATCTCAACTGCAAGAGCCAACTTTATCATCTCTCGCCCCAATGTTTCGATAACAATTGTGCCTGATAACATTAGAACCTTAGATCTTGCTCAAAATGAAGCGGAGGGAGTATTTCGTATTGTCAGACGATTAACAGCCAAAGATGAAAATGATTTTGAAGTTGTAGGGTCGGACTCAATGGCAAATATGCTACTCGAGAACATCTCCATAGTAACTCTTGCAGCAATGTTAATTGGTCTTATCACACTTGGTGGTGCTGCTGTTGGGCTGATGAATATTATGCTAGTTTCGGTTGCCGAACGAACACGAGAAATAGGCACTAGAAAGGCTCTTGGAGCTCGAAGCTCGTCGATTAGAATGCAGTTCCTATTCGAAGCAGTTGTTATTAGCCAGATGGGAGGTATAATCGGCATTGTGCTTGGAATTATACTTGGCAACTCCATTACTATGATTACAGGTGGCGCATTTATAATACCTTGGGGTTGGATTATTATAGGAGTGCTTATATGCCTTGGAGTTGGCGTAGCCTCTGGTTATATACCAGCCAACAAGGCGGCCAAAATGGATCCAGTCGAAGCACTTAGATATGAATAATAGAGAGTTTTGTGAATGGAGATAAAATCTAAAAAGGTTCTAGTAGGCATTAGTGGTGGCATCGATTCTGCTGCCACTACTTTTTTGCTCAAAGAGCAAGGATACGAGGTCGAGGCACTCTATATTGATATGCTTGGCTGCGAGGTAGCCCTTCAAAATGTAATAAACCTTACCCATAAACTTGGAGTAAAACTTCACATAGCTCACTCTAAAGAGAAGTTCGAAAATCGAGTGATATCAAAAGTTTTGGCAGAGCATCAAGCAGGTCGAACTCCATCGCCTTGCACAATCTGCAACCCGCTGCTCAAATGGAAAACTCTAACCGACTGGGCTGACAGACTCGGCATCTACTGGGTGGCAACAGGTCACTATATTCAAATCGAAGATATAGGCGGTTGGCACTACGTTAAACAGGGTACCGATCCTGTAAAAGACCAATCATACTACCTCTGCACACTCGACCAGCTGACACTCTCGCGCGCAATTACTCCGCTTGGAGCAATGTTCAAACAAGACGTAAGAGAATATCTCAAAAACGTTGGCTTCAATGAGTTGGCATCTGGAGGGGAGAGTCAAGGCGTATGCTTTGCAAAGAGCGGATATGGCGAATTTCTACGTTCAAATCTCAAACCTAAGCAGGGCGCAGTAGTTAACAGTTCTGGAGAAATAATTGGCAATCACTTCGGTTACCAACTCTATACAATCGGACAAAAACGAGGCTTTATAGTACATCAAGAGTATATCGATAAACTAAGAGCTCTAAATCCAAACCCAAAAGCACTAGAAGTTAGAGCAATTAACCCTTTAGAAAATAGTATTGAGGTCGGCTACGCACTTTTTTCTGACACAATTACCATTAACAACGCTTGGTTCAAACCAATAGAGAATAGTAGCGAGGGAATTACTATAAAAATTCGCGGACTAGGACAGAATCCCACCTCAGAGGTTGATATAGAGGTATTGAACGATGAAAAATTAAAAATATCGCTCAAGAATAGTTCAGAAAAATTTTGGGCTGCAACACCAGGTCAACCTGCCGTACTCTATTGCGGTGGCTTAGTTGTTGGCGCAGGAATTTACCTAAATTAAATACTCTTAACTCCTGATTATCTTAAATTCAGAGTCAGAACCAACAGCTATAATAGATGACGGTTTACCTGTCGGCTTGCCCTCGCAACTGCGTGGAACAACGTAATCGACACGACTTATTATAGCCTCTGAAATCTGCTCGAAAGTCATCGGTGTTGGTTCCCCACTAATATTTGCAGATGTCGAAACAAGTGGACGACGCAACTTACGGAGCAAGAGATTACAAAACTGATGCTCTGGAACACGAATGGCAATAGTACGCTCTTCAGGCAAAAGATTCGATGCCACACCAACTCCATCAGGCAAAATCAGAGTCAATGGCTTTGCACTACCCTCCGAAGCTTTATAAAGCTCGTCTGCAATCATAGGCATCGATTTAACATATCGAACAACATTGTCAATCGAATCGACAAGCACAATCATCGCCTTTTTATCATCACGCTCCTTAATCTCAGATATACGTTTTACCGCCTCTACATTAGTAGCATCACAACCAATGCCCCAAACAGTATCGGTTGGATAGAGAATAACTCCTCCCGAACGAAGAACCTCAACCGCTCTATCAATAATAGTACTATCAATCATTGTTTCTTTCAATTAATTATTAATTATTAATTAGCTCTGCTATTACCCTGGGATAGTGTTCG
>CAMTOL010000239.1 GCA_947074135.1 uncultured Rikenellaceae bacterium | reverse complement strand
GGGAAAAAACAGACACGAACAAAAAAAATGAAATCCTCTAAAATGGATATGTCCGCAGAACAAGCACCAATATCTTGCTACGTTATCAACCAGACATGGCTCCGTTTTAACTGTAGCAGCATCTATATAGACACCATCAACGACCACTTGTCCACCTGCAATAGAAGCAAAGACAACGACAGAACTGACGTCAAAGAATGCACCAAATATCCAAGAATCACCCTTAGAGATTAGCAACAAACCAAATGGAATATCTATGACATACATAAGTAGTGCAAATACAAACTTTTCGAAACGACTTGCAGGTAACATTAACGCTCTCGAAGCTGTCATAGGGGCTAGAAACTGTTTAAACCCTCCGCAAATTACTATTGCCGCAACAACAAGAGATGCGTAAGATGTGAATATCGAGGCAGTTATCGCAATATTTTGGTAAGGAACACCAAAAACATAAAAAATCATATAGACTCCTATAACCGAAGCCGCAAAGATACCAAACAGCATTACTAGTGAACGACGCTCAGATGTGAGCTGAAGTGCGCTATATTTAAAAAATCTATTAAAATTCATTGTCGTAACTGTTTTAAGCATTAAAAATTCTTGAAATCACGTCAGGTGAAGCATTAACAGCATTGAACAACAGTTCCATATCCAACTTAGTTTCACAATCTTGGTTGTTATTAACTGTCACACCTAACAGACCGTGAATAGTTGGTTGGCAATATATTGCACTCTCTGGTGACGCCACAACCTCGAACCTTAATTTCTGAGTAATCTCCAAGGTCGAAGCATTGAGCAGCACCTGGTTTCGCTCAAGAATAACAACTCTGTCGAGTATCTCCTCCAAATCACGAACTTGGTGGGTACTAATAATAATTGTGCGTTGGTCGTCAGCAACCGATGCTAAGGCACGGCGAAAAGCTGTTTTTGATGGAATATCAAGTCCGTTGGTAGGTTCGTCCAACAGCAGAAGCTCTGTGTTACAAGCGAGCGCAAAAGCGATGTACGCCTTTTTGCGTTGACCGAAGCTCATTGTGTGGAACTTATCCGATGGCGAAACCTCGAAATCGTTCAACAGTTTATAGAGCAGTTCGGCAGAGTAACGAGGGTAGAATTTTCCGTAATTAGCCGCAAACTCATAGACTGAAATACGAGGCAGTTCAAACTCTTCGGGCAACAAAAAGATACGCTCCAAAAAGCTAACCTCACGTTTACGTGGTTTAAACTCCATAACCGATACATCTGAACCTTTAGGTGCAAAGATAAGTCCACTAACAATATTGAAAAGTGTGGTCTTACCGACTCCATTCTTACCCAATAATCCACAGATACCTCCTTGTGGAATTTCGATATCAAGATTCTCGAAAACTTTACGAGAGCCTCTATACGAGTAGTTTAAGTTATTAATTTCGATCATTTTGGTATTATTTATCACGACGTGTCGTGGTGTATTAGTGTAGTAGTACACCGCAAAGGTAATGCAATTTATTTAATCTCCAAATTTTTCTTCAATTATTTTACAGAAAAACAAAAAAAAAGTCAACGGAGAATTATAAGAGAGAAAAAGAAGGAAAAACGAGTAAAAGATGAAATTCCTAAAAAAAAATGTAATTTTGTGCAAAATATTTTCGACCTTAGTGCGTTATTTGTAAGCATAGCTACACATATAATGTAAAGCAACTATAAAAATAGCGATTAATAATCAATAATTTCAAAGCAGAAATAACTTAATAAAACATTATAAAAATGAGCGAAACTGTAAATATCAAAGAGCTTAACGAAAAGATTAAAGAGCAGAGCGCATTTGTCGATATCCTAACTATGGAGATGGGCAAAGTAATCGTTGGGCAAAAAGCACTTGTAGATTCACTTCTTATCGGACTACTATCAAACGGTCACATTCTACTCGAAGGTGTACCTGGTCTTGCAAAAACACTCGCTATCAACACCCTAGCTGATGCTATTGCTGGTAAATTCTCTCGTATTCAGTTTACTCCCGACCTACTCCCTGCCGACTTGACAGGCACGCTGATGTACTCACAAAAGAATGAGGAGTTCTCTGTAAAAAAAGGTCCTATCTTCGCTAACTTCGTCCTCGCTGATGAGATTAACCGCTCCCCAGCTAAGGTTCAAGCGGCACTTCTCGAAGCGATGCAAGAGCGTCAAGTAACAATTGGCGACACAACTCACAAACTTCCTGTTCCATTCCTTGTAATGGCAACTCAGAACCCTATCGAACAAGAGGGTACATACCCACTTCCTGAAGCACAATTAGACCGTTTTATGCTCAAAGTTAAAATCGGCTACCCTACTCGCAAAGAAGAAATGGCAATTGTTCGCCAAAATATGAGCGCAACAAAGTTCCCAAAGGCTTCGGCTGTGTTGAAACCTGAAGATATTATCAAGGCTCGTGAGGTTGTCGAGGAGGTATATATGGACGAAAAAATCGAGAAATATATCGTTGATATTGTATTTGCTACTCGTGAACCTGAAAAAACAGCGGAACTTGAGAAATTAGCAACTCTTATCGGTTATGGTTGTTCGCCTCGTGCTTCGATTTCACTTGCTAAAGCGGCTAAAGCTTATGCCTTTATCAACCGTCGTGGATATGTAATCCCAGAGGATGTTCGTGCTGTTGCTTACGACGTAATGCGCCACCGTATTGGTGTGACATACGAGGCTGAGGCTGAAAACATCACTTCGGAAGATATTATCACAGATATCCTTAACGCTGTCGAAGTACCTTAATCAATGCGTAATTCATAATTAATGAAGAGGTTATTACTGACAATTGTGATATCGATCTTTGTTGTATCGGCAGTCGGGCAATCAAAAGAGTTTATCGAACTTTACAATAAATACTCCAAAACAAAAGGGCTTGAATGCGATAAAATAGGTAAAACGGCAATCGGATTTGCAAAGCTCTTTTGCAACAATTTCCCCCAATTACTACCCTCGTCAACTTATGTCTAATTAACGACTGTCTAAGTTGGCGTCTGTAGCTCCGCCATAATTAAAAA
>CAMTOL010000238.1 GCA_947074135.1 uncultured Rikenellaceae bacterium | reverse complement strand
ATTAATATATTATCTGTATGCCCAACTAATGTAATCACCAACCTCCATCGTCAACTCATCGCCAATTTCTCGAAAACCCTCTGCAGATTTGGCAACCGAAGGCAGCGACCTAGTCTGATATCTTCCAGTTGTAGGTTCAAATGCAAAAATTGCCTCAATATCCACAATCACACGTTTCTGGGCAATTGAGAATTGAATTGTCAAAAATGACAAAATTAAGATAAATAGAAAATATTTCGAGGACATATAACAAATTTACGCAAAATAATTCGTATCTTCGTCACTATCGACGACATATTTTTTAGTTATTTTAATTTATAATTATAGAAAAGCACTCACTTAAGCATTATTAGGTAATATAAGTATATGAGATTTTTTATTGAATTAGCATATAAGGGTACTAATTTTCACGGTTGGCAGCGTCAACCAAACGCACACACTGTTCAGAGTGAGATTGAGGAGGCACTATTTAAGTTGCTTCGCGAGCGAGTTGAGATTGTGGGTTGCGGACGTACCGACACAGGAGTTCACAGCAGTAGCTATGTTGCTCATTTCGAATACGATGGCACAAAAGAACTAAACCAAGACTTTATATATCAACTAAACTCTTGTTTGAGTCGTGACATAGTTATGTTCAATATATACAAGTGCGATAAACACGCCCGTTTTGATGCTTTGGAACGTGAATATCAATATTTTATCTCACGTTACAAAAACCCATTTGCACAGCAATTATCGTGGCAACTTACAGTTCCATTAGATGAACAATCAATGCAGGTGGCAGCAGACAAACTATTGCAATACAGTGATTTCAGTGCATTCGAAAAACTGCACTCCGACAATAAAACATCGATTTGTAGAATTACAAAAGCTGAGTGGAGTTTTACTGAGAAAGAGTACTGTTTTACTATAGTTGCCGATAGGTTTTTGAGGGGAATGGTAAGAATGATAGTTGGTACACTCGTTGATGTTGGTAGGGGAAAGATTACACCAGAAGATTTTGCAGCAATAATTGAGAGTGGCAACGTGGCTCGTGCTAGTGCAGCAGCCCCAGCTGATGGACTCTACTTAACACACATATAATACTAAAGCAATGATAAAATACCTAATACTTGCAGTTATATGCGCAATTTCAACGTTTTGCACATCTAAAGAGAACAATACAATTAAGCAAAACCGTTATAAAGTTTATATCTCAAACACAAAGACTTACAATTATCATTTTTTCGATAGGATTGAAGCCAATGCAACTGAATACACAAGTTTTTACAAGAATGGAGAATTTAGAAAACTAATACATATCGCTTACGATTCATTTTCAATGCTATAATAAAGAAAATTTCAAATAAATAACAATAAAATTATGAAAGTAAGGGAATTACATCCAACAAACGTATGGGGCTATTTTGCAGATATTTGCGCAATCCCACACCCTAGCAAACACGAAGAAAAATTAGCACAATATCTTCGTGATTTCGCAGCAGCTCAAAACCTCGAAATCAAAGAGGACAAAACAGGCAACATCGTCATTATCAAACCGGCTACTAGCGGTTACGAGGGGCATCAAACTATTATCCTTCAAGCCCATTTCGATATGGTGCCTCAAAAAAACTCGGACGTTGAGTTTGATTTTACAAAGGACTCAATCGTACCTGTTATAGATGGTGAATGGGTGACAGCAAAGATTACGACACTTGGTGCGGATAATGGCATTGGTTGTGCTGCAATGTTGGCAGTTCTTTCGGACAACTCGCTCAAACACCCTCGCATCGAAGCGCTCTTTACAATCGACGAAGAGACGGGGCTTACTGGCGCAAACGGACTCGCAACCGATATGCTAACAGGTAAAACTCTTATCAACCTCGATTCAGAGGACGAAGGTGAGCTTTATGTTGGTTGTGCTGGTGCGGTAAATAACTCTGCTACAATGGAGTATGCAACCGAAAAAACTCCTAGCGACTACTCTACCATTGAGCTTGATTTGCGTGGATTGAAGGGCGGTCACTCTGGTATGGAGATAATTCTTCAACGTGCTAATGCAAATAAATTACTAGTTCGTTTTATTCGTGAACAAACAGCAACCAACAATCTTCGTGCAGTTGAGATTGATGCAGGTGGACTCCGCAACGCTATTCCTCGTGAAGGCAGAGCAATTGTTGTTGTGCCTAGTGGCAATATAAATAGGGTTATTGAGGCTGTCAATGAGTTTGAGAAGACTCTTCAGTATGAGTATGCTTTGGTTGAGAATGCAATTAAATTCAGCGCAAAACAGGCAGAGAAACCAGCAACAGAAGTAATAAAATGCGAGGATCAAAAACGCATCATCGATGCTCTTACAGCTACTCCAAACGGTATTTTCCGTATGAGCGAGAGTATGAAGGGTTTGGTTGAAACTTCTACCAATATGAGTAAGGTTGAGGTTAAAGATGGTAAGGTTACTGTGTTGTTTATGACTCGCTGTATGGTCAATTATGGCAAACGCGAGTTAAATGCTATGATTCGTTCGGTGTTCGAGCTTGCAGGAGGTAAGGTTGACGAGCAGGGCGATTATGATGGTTGGGCTCCCAATATGAATTCTCCGATACTTGAGAAGATGCAGGAGGTTTATCGTTCTTTGTATGGCAAGACACCTGAGATTAAAGCAATTCACGCAGGTTTGGAGTGCGGAATTATTGGTGCGAAGTATCCTGATATGGATATGATATCGTGCGGACCTACAATTCGTTATCCACACTCTCCTGACGAAAAGGTAAAGATTGACACCGTAGCCAAGTTCTACGAATTTCTTGTTATCACTCTCTCTAAATTATAAATATAAATTAACAACATAAGCATAAAACTAAAATGAAAAAATTACTAATCTTTGCGCTACTTGTTAGCTCAATGGTTGGCTTTGCTCAAAATGCAGAGACAAAATCACCCTACAATTTTACGGCTGTCAAAGTAAACAAACCAAACACTGTTAAAAACCAAGAAAGAAGCAGAAAATGTTGGTGTAACAGCACACTAGAACTTGTCGGAAGA
>CAMTOL010000237.1 GCA_947074135.1 uncultured Rikenellaceae bacterium | reverse complement strand
GCTCACCACAACGCTCAAACCTAACACTCAAACTACGCGAAACTCTATCAATATAGTGCTCATCTATCATAGCCTCAATCTTGTAGTTGCTCAAATCGTTAATCTGTCCAACCTTAGCCCCCGACCCAACGTACTGCCCCAAGACTACGTCCAACATACCAAGTTCGCCATCAATCGAAGAGCGAATATTTAGATTCTCAACCCTTTGGCGAATTAACTCCATATTGCGACGCATACTCTCGAGCGAAATCTCCATATTCTCAACCTGGCGTGAACGGAAAATAGAGTCCTGTTTCTGACGCTCCGCCACTAGTTTGCTCTGTTCTATCGCTATCTCGTAATCCTCTTTGGCTATAAGATACTCCTCTTTCGAGATAAGCTTATCCTTGTGTAACGCCTCTTTTTGTTCATAATTACGTTTCTTACGTGTCACATCAAGCTCAGTTTGAAGTCTTTCACGACGAATCGATAACTTCTCCTGCTCCATACTAACCATTGTGTTGCGAAGTAAGTTCTCTTTCTCAGCCAGGTTAGCTTCGCCGTCCAAAATCTGCATTGTAAGCTGTGGATTAGTTAGGCGAACTATAATATCGCCTTTGTGAACAATTGCGCCCTCCTCGACAACTTTCTGCTCAACCATACCACTCTCAAGTGGACTAAGCTGAACGGTTGAAATTGGTTGTACTGTACCATTAACACGAACATAGTCGTTAAATTCCCCTCTTTTTGCTTCAGCAATAGTTAGAGTTCGAGTTTCGACCCTAAGTGATGAACGATGATCGCCAAAAATCAACCAACCAATTACGATTAGTACAAACGCTCCACCTGCGATGTATGGAATGTGTTTACGACGAATACCTCTCTTGTGTTCAATTTTTCTGTCCATTTTATTGTATATTTAAATTATTAATCACTCTTTTTGTGCGTTAGTTCGGCACATTGTTTACTTTCGCTATTTTATCGTGCCAAAATTGAGCCAAAATTTTTAATATCCATATTTATAAGTAATTAGCTATTTGTATAAAATGGCGACTGTCAAAAAAATTGACAGTCGATGTCTAAAAATTTTACAGTAAAACACAAAAAAAAGAGTTGTCGAAGATTTTATACTTCGACAACTCTACATCTAATAACTCTTTGTGTGCTATTTCATCAAGAACGATAAATCATCGCCAGATGCATACTCCTTAGGCGCCTCGCCAAATTTAAACACTCGAAGCGAACGGCTACCAATATGCTCTAATTTGCCTCCCTCCAACTTGAACATACAGCCCTCACGAAGACCAGCTACATACATACCTTTGTTCAGCTGAATATACTCCTCGATTCTTTGTTCGCGAGTTTCGCCTGCGTGACCGTCGGGATGCGCGTCGAGGTAGTGTGGATTAATCTGAAATGGAATTAATGATAAAGCCTTAAATGATTGTGGCTCAACGATTGGCATATCGTTGGTTGTGTAAAGACCTGGGCAGCTCATATTGCTACCTGCGCTCCAACCAACATAAGGCATTCCTGCTGCAACTCGCTCTCTGATTGGTTGCATAATACCGTAATCCTGCATACATTTCAACAGGTTGAAGCTATTGCCACCGCCTACTACTATTGCTTGAGCCTCCATTACAGCTTTTGCTGGGTTAGCCGAGTGGTGGATACCTTCGACTTCAATGCCAATCTCGGCAAAACGGTTGCGCACCTTCTCTTCGTAGTCGTTCCAGCAGACTGTAACTCCTGCATAAGGTACAAATAGCACTTTTGTAATGCCCTTCGAACTAAGAAATTGACGAATATTCTCCTTTGGATACTCCAAATATGCCTCGCCTGCATTGGTCGAGTTCGAGATAAGTAGTAAGTTCATTGTATTATTGTTTTTAATTAATTGCAGCGCTAGCGGAGTTTATCTAGGATAGAGATAAATACTGCCTATAAAATTCTCGGTCATCAAAAAATAGTTGTTGCCATATGTTAAAACCATTGTGTCATCATAGCCAAAAATATTATAAGTAATAACCGCATTTGGATAATCCAATACATAGTTTCCTTTGATTGTGGTGTCAATGTCATATATTTTAGCCACCTTATTGAGTGTAAGTTCTGTTTGTGTGTTGAACTCAATTTTGTAATACATATCAAAAACAAAGCCTTCAGTATTAACCTTTACTGTATCGGACTCCCAAGTTGTTCCCACAAAAGATGTAGGTGCTTTATACTCACAAGAGTACAGAAAAAGTGTCGAACAAAAAAGAAGTACCGTAAAATACTGTTTCATACTGATATTGTTTTCGATAAAATTTATATGCGCCTAAAATCTAAATAAAAGTCGTATAATTCGTCGTATATCTCAATATAGTTAAAGTTCTGAGCTTTGCCTCTCATCGAAATTCCGTTACCAAACATCTCGACCTGAGGACGGTTATAGTAGTATGATCCATAGACTGTTTCGCCATAAGCGGCATTTGAAACATATTGAGTTAAAGCGAAATCTTTTGAGTTGAGAAACTCAACGTAGTATTCGACCCAAAGAGTGATATTGCCAGGCATTGGCACTGCTATCTCTTGAGAACGCCAGGTTGTGCCACTAAGTGAATGAGGAGGTTCGTCTCTAAAGTTACAAGAGTTAAGTGTAAATGTGGAGAACAGTATTAAAAGACAGATAATTTTTTTCATTAGGCTATTTTTGCTTTATGTTACATACAAAAATAGTAATTTTTGTTGATTTATTTGACTTAACTATGAAAAAAATCCAAAAACGTATTATCGCTTTTGGATTTCTTGTAGTTATACTGAATCTGCCCTATTTGCATACCATTATTCTTGTTACTTTAGCTTTTTGACTGCTTCCATAGCTGCTTTGTAGTCTGGCTCGTCGGTCAACTCTTTGACATATTCCACATACTCTACCTTTCCCTCTCTGTTGTCTATTACTACTCCTCGCGCTTGTAGTTTTTTCTCTTTAATCAAAAAGCCATATTTCTCACCAAATTCGCTATCGCGCTAGTCGGAGATCGTGTGCACTGACGAAATGCCTTCAGCTGC
>CAMTOL010000236.1 GCA_947074135.1 uncultured Rikenellaceae bacterium | reverse complement strand
CCGCCTCTCCAAACTTTTCGCCTAAACTGGAACCTTAAAAAAATAAAAAAAGTGATCCACCAACAAAGATTTTACATTGATCCAAACTATCTGTTACAAATTTACAAAATAATGTGCATAAAAAAAGCTCAACAGTAATGTTGAGCTTTTTGCTTATTTCGACCTTACTTCGTTAGTCACACACTATCTCTCAAACTGAGATTAAAGAGCGTTTACGTGAAGTTGAAGTGAACTCTTAAGATTAGCAGCTTTATTATCGTGGATAACGTTGCGTTTTGCTAGTTTATCAAGTAGAGCGAAAACTTTTGGCAACATAGTCGAAGCAGCAACTTTATCTGTTGTACCACGAAGAGCACGAACTGCAGAACGAGTTGTTTTGTGAGCGTAACGATTACGAACACGACGTTTTTCTGTTTGACGAATACGTTTTTTAGCTGACTTATGATTTGCCATTTTTTTTCTTAATTAATCTTATTAAATTCTTTCTTAATTGTCAACATTATATTGACCATTATTATCGTAGCCCATAGGGGAGTCGAACCCCTCTTTCAAGAATGAAAATCTTGCGTCCTAACCGATAGACGAATGGGCCATTTGGCTTGCTTTATCAAGTGCGTTACCTTTCAAAAGCGAGTGCAAATGTATATACTTTTTTGTTAACCTCCAAATTTTTCTGTAACTTTTTTGCATTTTTTTTTGATATTTTTTCTTCATCAAAAACAAAATACACTCTAAAATGCATACTATAAGCACTTAACAGTTTTAGAAAAAAAGCAGGAGAATTTATCTAAAATCTCCTGCTTTTATAATAATTAACAAAGCAAATTCAATTATTTGCTCTCTTCCATTTTAGCTTTCAATTCAGCTAGACCAGTCAAATCACCAAGAGTTGTCTTCTCAACTTGTGATGCTACTTGTTTGATAGCACTTTGAGTTGTTTGCTCTTTTACTTGATCTTCTTTAGCTTTTGCTTCTTCGAATACACGAGTATGCGACAAGATGATTTTTTTGTTAGCTTTACCAAACTCCAATACACGGAACTCAGCAGTTTCGCCAGCTACAATCGATGTACCATCTTCTTTGACAAGACCACGAGCAGGAGCAAAACCTTCAGCGCCGTCAGCAAATGTTACAATAGCACCTTTATCGTTTACCTCAGCAACTTTACCATTAACTATTGCGTCTGGACGGTAAACAGTTTCGTAAACGTCCCAAGGATTCTCCTCGATTTGTTTGTGACCAAGGCTCAAACGACGGTTTTCTTTGTCGATTTCAAGAACTACAACCTCGATTGGTTCGCCAATTGTAGCAGCCTCAGATGGATGTTTGATTTTCTTAGTCCAGCTCAAGTCAGAGATATGGATCAAACCATCAACTCCCTCTTCAACCTCAACAAATACACCGAAGTTAGTGAAGTTACGTACTTTTGCAGTGTGTTTTGAACCAACTGTGTATTTATCTTCAACTTTAGCCCAAGGATCATCAGAAAGTTGTTTGATACCAAGGCTCATTTTGTGCTCGTCACGATCAAGAGTCAAAACAACAGCATCTACCTCGTCACCAACTTTCATAAAGTCTTGTGCCGAACGTAGGTGTTGGCTCCAGCTCATCTCACTAACGTGGATAAGACCTTCTACACCAGGTGCAACTTCGATGAATGCACCGTAATCAGCCATAACAACTACTTTACCTTTAATTTTATCACCTACATTGATATTGCTTGTAAGTGCGTCCCAAGGGTGTGGAGTAAGTTGTTTGATACCAAGAGCGATACGTTTTTTCTCTTCGTCGAAATCAAGGATAACAACGTTGATTTTTTCGTCCAATTTAACAACCTCTTCTGGGTGTGAAACACGACCCCAGCTAAGGTCAGTAATGTGAACCAAACCGTCAACACCACCCAAATCAACGAATACACCGTATGAAGTGATATTTTTAACCAAACCTTCAAGGATTTGACCTTTTTCAAGTTTGCTAACGATTTCGCGTTTTTGAACTTCAAGTTCAGCTTCGATAAGAGCTTTGTGCGATACAACAACGTTACGGAACTCAGGGTTGATTTTAACAACTTTGAATTCCATTGTTTTATCTACATATACATCGTAGTCGCGAATTGGTTTAACATCGATTTGAGAACCTGGAAGGAACGCTTCGATACCAAATACATCTACAATCATACCGCCTTTAGTACGGCATTTGATATAACCTTTGATGATTTCGTCTTTTTCAAGAGCTTCAGAAACACGATCCCAGCTCTTCAATTGACGTGCTTTTTTGTGACTAAGAAGCAATTGACCATTTTTGTCTTCTGCATTCTCAACATATACTTCCACTGTATCACCAGCTTTTAGTTCTGGGTTGTAGCGGAATTCTGAAGCAGAGATAACACCATCGCTTTTATAGCCGATGTTAACTATAACTTCACGTTTGTCAACCGAAATTACTTTACCATCAACTACTTCACCGCTTTGGATTGCGCTTAGAGTTTGGTCGTACTTGTCGTTAACTGCTTCTTTGTTGCCACCATAGATGGCTGCATCGCTTTCCAAAGCACCCCAATCAAAAGTTGAGTTGTCTGCAGATGCGTTTTTAATTTGTTCTGTACTCATTTTGAGTTCTAAAATTGCGAGAGTGCTTTTCTATTTCTATCAAAAAAATATATAATTCACTCTCAATTAAAAAGTTAAACATTATTTACCTCCATACATCCAAGTATAGAGGCTGCAAATATACACTTTTTTCGCTGAAAATCAACAAAAAAGCTTTTTTTTATGACAAATGTAGAGTACCTTTCAATAGTTAGCAAACAGACATTGAAAGTGTTGCTTGAAATTAAGAGTTAATAACTGAGTACAGAAATACAACCTTTAGTATTTTTTAAATAACTTTTTTTTTAGAAATTAAATATAAAGATAGTTATGAGATCCGCATATCATCAAAAACACACTTTTAAGACAGTGGTATAATACGCTGAAAATCAACTACTATTAATCCGCACAACAAGTTCTCTTATTCTCTGCGTATCAAATATTCAAAATAGACTTAAGCTTTTTTATCTTTTCTTAAAAAAAATTGTGTGTTTATAATAATAAATATGTATATTTGTAATACATAGTATTTTTTACTAATAATTTCAC
>CAMTOL010000235.1 GCA_947074135.1 uncultured Rikenellaceae bacterium | reverse complement strand
TCATTCAAAAAAATTTGCAAATATAAGAAATTTTTAGCTATTGTGAAAGTAAATCGCCACACTGTTATTAAATTCACACTAAAAGCAGAGATTCAACGTTAATAATAAAGCTAAGATAATTAGTTACAAACACCACAAACATACAATCATTTAACAATCAACACGCAAGACAATATATTGATTTTTTTTTGTTTAATTACGAAAACACTATTTTTGCAAACCTAAAATAAACAACAAAACTATGATTGACTTTATTAACGCAAACCAAGTAAGAGAATTAATCAACAACGCAGAACAAGACTACCTATTTGGGGTAGATTTTGAACTAGAGAATGGTTTTTTCATACCCAATCCTAAAGAGAACAAGGAGGTTTTATGGAGAATTAAGAAACACGGCAATTTAGTTGCTACCACACAAATCAATGAACGCAAAGAGTTCAAGAAATCGCCAATAAGTTATGAGCAATATAACAAGCTATTTGCTATTGCAAAAAACAGATTGGACAACAAAGAGATAGACTTATTGAATCTCACTGTTCGCACTCCTATCGAAACACAATACACGCTTCAGGAGGTAGCACAATACAGCAACACGCCATATTTGATAATGATACCAGACACTCTTGTTTGTTTCTCGCCCGAAACATTCATCAAGATATCAAACGGAGTCATCTCCACCAATCCTATGAAGGGAACTATTGATGCGACAATTCCCAATGCTATGGAGAAGCTTATGAACAATCCCAAAGAGCAATCTGAGCATGAAACTATGGTAAGGCTTGGTATTGAGGATTTAGGTACAGTATCAACAAATGTAACTGTTAAGCGATTCAGATACACCGACATTTTAAATACTTCTACGGGACAGATTATTCAAACTAGCTCTGAAATAGAGGGGAATTTAGCTCCGGAATTTAGAGAAAAACTGGGTAATGCTATTTTCGAATTACTACCTGCCGGATCTATTGCAGGGGCTCCAAAAGAGCGTTCATTAGAGGTTATCAGGGAATCCGAACCAAACAAACGGGGGTTTTATTGTGGTATTTTTGGTTACTATGAACACAGCACCAAAACACTTGAGACTGCTGTAATGATTCGATTTATAGAACAGGACAAAGAGAATAAAAAGTATTTCAGAAGCGGCGGAGGCGTTACACGCGATAGTATATCAGAGCTAGAATACCAAGAGGTTAATCAGAAGATTTATCTTCCATTTCAATAGAGCGTTATGAGATTGATAGAGAGCATAAAACTAATTAACGGCACAGCCATTAATCTTGACTATCACCAACGAAGAGCAAACAGAGAGTTACTACTGCCAGATGTACCTCCAGAGTATCAAACTGGTGTTGTCAAGTGGAGAATTGTGTATGAAGAGAATACATTTGAACACTCTTTTACAAAATACACACTTCCTTCAATATCATCGTTAAAGATAACATATTGCGATGAGATAGAGTATAATCACAAGTACGAGAATCGCTCCTCAATCAACAGATTATTTGCAGAGCGAGGTAGTTTTGATGACATTTTAATTGTCAAAAATGGGCACATCACCGACACCTCATTCTGCAATGTTGTATTTGAAAAACAAAACAGATTATACACCCCTTCAACCTACCTTTTAAGAGGCACCAAGAGGGAGTACCTACTAGACACAGGAATTATCTCTCAAAAAGAGATAACATTACACGACATTTGGTCTTATGACAAAATTTTATTGATAAATGCAATGATTGAGTTGGGCGTGGTTGCTATAGCGATCAATAAAAAAACTAAATATACGATTACAAAAAGAGTAACGCAATTGACAACATCAACAGAGTTATATATAAGGCATTATTCCAGAATGTTGGTCGAGATGCCGCAAAGAATATCGGAATTAATATCGACAAAGGAAGAGCTACAATAGGCAGCATATAGAGCGAGCGAGCAGGAGATAATAACATTACAGCTACTGACCAGAATGAGAAAATAACAAAATAGCCAACACATAAAACTGAACGATGCTTATACGATTTACGAGTGCGTAGGAAACGAATTATCGATAGCATAAATAGTAAAACAACTATGGCAATAAAGAGGTATTGAACAATATCGAGATTCCAACCTCTTAACATTCTAGTCGAGCCATCATTAATAGTCATTGCCTCATAAAACAGCGACCATCTATATTGAAAGTCCAATTCGAACGACCAAAAAACCAGAAACATCAGCCCAATAGGTAGCACTAGACCTACAATTGCCACTATCCACTCTTTAATATGACTAATACGAAATATCGAAACGATAACAAAGACGAATGGGGCTAAATAGACAGACGGTGGATATACCGAGAGCGCCAATCCAAAATAGAGAGCCGAGCTAAAGAGTTTCCGAATTGCCATTCGTTTGACCATATAGCTACTCATTCCCATCGAAGATGCTATCACGATAAACATTGTTGCCACTAGTGGAGCTATACTTTGTTCGTTATTGTAGAACATCGAACTTAGAAGAACAAACAGCACACTAGGCATATAAGTACGTTCGAGAAATATTACGTTACGGATTGCCAACCGAGCAACCATAAACGATATAACAAACATCAACAGCGCGCCAATAATTTTGCTAGATATATCAGAGAGTCTCCACTCACGAAACCCTAATTGATCTAAAATATTCCAGCTATCTCCTCTTAACGTGGCATCAATTTCCCATTGTTGGGCACCAGTAGTTGTACCCCACCAAAACAGAGCAACAAGTATCAGACAATAGAGCATTGTCGAGAAGAGTGACGAGCGAGTTATGTCCATTCAGTTATAAATGATAAATGGTTGACGACAAATAATTAATTATTTGTCGTCAACCATTGAGAATTACAGAACAGTTATAAGGAAGTAATTTTTCTTACCTTTTTTAACCAACAGATATTTGCCGTTAATCAAATTAGTAGGCTCTATTATCATTTCAGCATCTGCAACCTTAACTCCATTAAGCTACACACCACCACCTTGCACCAAACGTCGAAGATCGCCTTTCGAAGGGAAGATTGCTGTTTTTTCTGCACCTAGTGCGCTAAACGATCAACCAATTTCACATTTAGCAATCTCAAATTGCGGCCATCCTTCAACAAAACCTTAAAGCTTACCTCCTGCAGCCT
>CAMTOL010000234.1 GCA_947074135.1 uncultured Rikenellaceae bacterium | reverse complement strand
ACGTATACTATTGAAGTTTCAGGTTGTATAATTTGAGTGCAAAAATCTGAGATAGACACATCAAATGTTAAAAGAAATACTTTGTTAATTTTTTCATAATTTAATCTGTTTTAAAATTGAATAACTCGTGGCCAAGTTATAATAGAAAATGTAAAGATCAAACAAAAAAGAGGATTATTCTATTATATGGCACATATCTTGACAATTGACAATTAATACATCACAAATCACAAATCACAATGAATGAGATAATCAACAACGGCAATGTGGCATTTATGGTTATTGCCACAGTTTTGGTCTTTCTGATGACCCCTGGACTGGCTTTCTTTTATGGAGGTTTAGTGCCAAAACGTAATACTCTGACAATGATGATGTACACCTTCATTTCTATCGGTGTTGTCACTGTTATGTGGACTCTAGGCGGTTTTTCGCTTGTTTTTGGTGACGATATAAGTGGCTTTATTGGCTCTCCTACCCAGTATTTTATGCTCAATAATGTTGTTTTTGACGTCAATCCCAAATATGGCTCTACAATCCCATTTCTAATGTTTTTTATGTACCAACTTATGTTTGCTATCATCACAGCACCGCTTATGAC
Organism: uncultured Rikenellaceae bacterium; assembly: GCA_947074135.1. Taxonomy (GTDB): domain Bacteria; phylum Bacteroidota; class Bacteroidia; order Bacteroidales; family Rikenellaceae; genus Mucinivorans. The sequence continues at coordinate 2,551 of CAMTOL010000234.1, read as the reverse complement.
AGGAGCAATAGCAGGTAGAATTTCGATTAAAGGTTGGATTTCAGTTTTGGTGTTGTGGATGTTGGTGATATACTTTCCTGTCGCACACTGGATATGGGGTGGTGGTTGGCTCTCAGAGCTTGGTTTTGTCGATTATGCAGGTGGTACTGTTATTCACGCTACAGCTGGATTTAGTGCTCTGGTCGGAGTGCTCTATTTTGGCAAGCGTTTTGTGATTCCAAAACGAAATTACGGCAATATGAATATGATTATTCTAGGGGCAGCAATATTGATGTTTGGTTGGTTTGGTTTTAATTCAGGTGGTGCATTAATGAGCGGTCAGCAGGCAGCTGTTGCCTTTACAAACACTGGAATTGCAGCCGGATTTGCTACTGTTGTTTGGGTGTTTTTAGCTTACAGACGTGATAAAAAGTATTCGTTTGTCGAGCTAACAACTGGAGCTGTTGCTGGACTTGCAACCATTACTCCTTGTGCTGGTTACGTGACGCCTCAAAGTTCGGTTGCTATCGGTATTGTTGCTGCAATGGTTTGTTATTTCTCTCTTCAATACACTCGTCGTAAAGGTTGGGACGATGCACTTGGAGTTTGGGGAGTGCACGGAATGGGTGGCGTTACTGGTTCGATTCTGGTAGGTGTTTTGGCCTCGTCATCAATTAATGGGATTCAAGGAGATTGGTCGCAGGTGTGGATACAGATGCTTGGGGTTGGGGTTGTAGTGGTTTATACAGTAATTCTAATGTGGGTAATTCTCAAGGTTTGTGACAAGGTGATTGGGATTCGAGTTCCTCAAAGAGTTCAACAAAAATCGCTCGATGAAGAGTATTTGATTGAGAAGGAGGTATGATGTTAGTGACCACTGAATTGATAATTTAAATAAAAGAGTAAACATTATAACAGTGTTTACTCTTTTTTTATTAAATTTGCAGCTTATTAATATTAGCAAAATGGACGAAACTGCTGATAATAAACGCAAAAATACTATATATCGTGTTACGATAGTCGGAACAGTGGTTAACGTTCTGTTGACTCTAGCTAAACTTTTGGCCGGTATTGTTGGTCGAAGTGGTGCAATGATTGCCGACGCTGTACACTCCCTTTCGGACTTTGCAACAGATATTATTGTCCTGCTCTTTGTTAGACTCTCTCTCAAACCTTCGGATTGTGACCATAAATACGGACACGGTAAGTATGAAACACTAGCTTCGGTAATTATTAGTGTAATTTTGATTGGAGTCGGAGTTGGTATTGGTTATGAGAATGGGGTGAAGATTTGGGACTTCTATCACGGAGTTGTAATTCCTCAACCTCACTATATAGCTCTTGTTGCGGCTGCTGTTTCGATAGTGGCGAAGGAGGCTCTCTATTGGTACACAGTGAGGGCTGCAAAGAGAATAAGTAGTAGTGTGCTCGAAGCTAATGCTTGGCATCATCGTAGCGATGCCCTCTCGTCGATAGCTGCCCTTATTGGTATTGGAGGAGCTATTTTACTTGGCGAGAATTGGATAGTTCTTGATCCCATAGCAGCATTACTAGTTAGTGTGCTAATCATTGTTACAGGTTTTAAGTTGCTTAAACCTGGAGTTGACGAACTTTTGGAGCGCTCGTTGCCGTCGTCTGTTGAGAATGAGATTATGGAGCTTCTCAATAACTTTCCTCAAACTCAAGATCCTCATAAACTTAAAACTCGCAAAATTGGTTCTTCGATTGCGATTGAGTTTCATATTAGAGTAGAGGGCGAAACAAAGGTAAGCGATGCTCACGATATTTTGTGTCGTCTTGAGGCTGCTATCAGAGAGAAGTTTGGTGAAAATGCACAGATAATTACTCATATTGAGCCTATTAAGTAGTGTTTTTGGTGAGCAATAGTGGATTGTTGTTGAAAAAGAGTAGAATAATTACTATCTTTGGTGTAGGTTGATAAGTGTTTAAGAATAAATATAATAGCAATAAAATTAATGGAAAAAATAGTAGTAAAAGTTTGTTGTGGTACGATGTGCTACGTAATGGGTGGGGCTGAGCTTCAATTGCTCGATGAACATCTGAGCGAAGATATAGCTTCAAGGGTTGAACTGCGAGCTGTAACTTGTCTTGATATGTGTAATAAAGATGGAGCTAAAGCTCCTTACGCTATGGTTGGCGATACAATAATCAGAAACGCCGATATTAGCAAAGTCACAGATGAGATTTTAAACCAACTCTCTAAGTAAAATTGTAATTAATTTTAGTGTTTTAACAGTTTCAATTTTTACTTGCTTCTAATCACCAACTTTTAGTTTTTAATTTATAATTTTTAATTTCCAAATATAAGTATGGCTGTAAATAATACAGATTTACTTCGTTGAGAGCTAATGACTCGTATAATTCGTCACCTCAATAATGGCGATTTGTTGGAACACGTTGATGAGATTCCATATCTGATGCGTCCAAGGGGTAGCGAGATTACACGTTGTTGTATATATAAAGATAGTGCGATGCTCAAGTTCAGAACAGTGGGTGTGCTTTGATTGGGTATTGTTGATGAAATAGATAAAGGAAGAGGAGATAGTTAAAA
>CAMTOL010000233.1 GCA_947074135.1 uncultured Rikenellaceae bacterium | reverse complement strand
AATAGAATTATGAGAAAAGACATTGCCTAATTACGAGTAGTTGCTGTAACTAATGGAGGTCAAAGTACAAAAAATATCATTAAAAAGGAGACTATAATAGCACTTAATGAAACCTCATCTAAACGAGGACAAGATTCAGACGCTACTCAATCTAAACGACACAAACGCCCTCGAAAAGGGTCAAACACTCATCAAAATGATGCACCTCCTAGTGTCGATGTCGAGCAGACTAACGACAATAAGAGTGATTCTCGCAGCCATACAAATGAGTTAACAATAACTCATACTGACGAGAATGAGACTATTGAAACAAAGTCGCGATCACGCCGCCCAAGACGCTCAAAAGGCGATAATTCGGATCATATTGCTGGTGGCGAACACAGATCAAACTCTGATTATGATCACCGTAACGAAAATGGTCGTCATAGTGTTGAGGATAGAGTTGAAAAGTTTAATGTCCAAAACGATTTTGCAGGTATAATTGAGTGTACTGGTTCGTTAGAGATGGTTCCCGATGGTTATGGTTTTCTGCGTTCGGCAGATTATAACTACATCAATTCGCCTGACGATGTCTATGTAAGTGCTGGTCAAATCAAACAATATGGTTTAAAACAGGGCGATACCATATCCGGCATCATTCGTCCTCCGCGCGAAGGCGATAAATTTTTCCCGCTCTCTAAGATTCTAACAATCAACGGTCTTACTCCCGAAGAGGCTCGTGACCGTATTCAGTTTGAGTTCTTGACGCCGCTTTTCCCTGAAGAGAAATTTAATATCACTGGCAACGGTCACAACAATATTAGTAACCGTATTGTCGATATGTTCTCACCAATTGGAAAGGGTCAACGTGCACTTATAGTAGCCCAGCCAAAGACTGGTAAAACAATACTTCTTAAAGACCTTGCAAATGCTATTGCAGACAACCATCCTAACGTCTATATGATTATGCTTCTAATCGACGAACGTCCAGAGGAGGTTACTGATATGGCTCGTTCGGTTAAGGCCGAAGTTATTGCTTCTACTTTCGACGAACAAGCATCTAAACACGTTAAGGTTGCAGAAATGGTGCTTGAGAAGGCGAAACGTCTGGTTGAGTGTGGTCACGACGTGGTTATTATGTTGGACTCAATTACTCGTTTGGCTCGTGCTTATAATACAGTGCAACCAACTTCTAATAAGATACTTAGTGGTGGTGTTGATGCTGCGGCTCTGCACAAACCTAAACGTTTCTTCGGAGCTGCTCGTAACACAGAGGAGCGTGGCTCGTTGACAATTATTGCAACTGCACTTATCGAAACTGGTTCGAAGATGGACGAGGTTATTTTCGAAGAGTTTAAGGGTACGGGTAATATGGAGTTGCAGTTGGATAGAAAACTATCTAACCGCAGAATATACCCAGCTGTTGATATTACTGCATCTTCGACTCGTCGTGACGATTTGTTGCAAGACAAAGACCTTCAGCAGAAGATGTGGATACTTCGTCGTCACCTTAGCGATATGAGTTCGATTGAGGCGATGGAGTTTGTAAAGAAGCATTTGGAGGGGACTAGGAGTAATGATGAGTTTTTTAAGATGATGAACCAATAAACACTTGAAAAAGCATTTGATGCTGCGTTATTCAGCTTTTTCGAAGTCGTCATTTACATTTAGTAAACTCAGACCTCGAAAACTTTGAAAGCCTTGCCTGAAATGCTTTTTGAAGTGTTTAATGTAATGAAAAAGCATTTGATGCTGCGTTATTCAAAAATATTTGATGTTTCGTACTAAACTTCTTAATCATTAAAAATTATGCGTGAATTTATTTTAAAACATAAACAAGGATTGAAAATCTATTTTACTATATGTGCAATAATTGGTTGTGCTTTAGGAATTGCAGTTTATGTATGTCAGTGAATTTTAAATGACTATTAACATTAAAATCACAATTAAAACACTATCTTTGCGGCAGAATTAAAACAAAATAAACATATTAAAGAAAAAAATGGCAAAATTACGCACAATCAAAAAAGAGATTGCCTACCTAACAGGCGAAGTTATTTCAAACTGCTATATGGCACTATACTTCCAAGGCGAAGAGGCTCAACAACCGCTTGCTACCACTATCGAAAAAGCAGTTGCTATGTACAACGCACTTATCGAAAGAGCTAACCACCCAGCCGAAAAACATAATGCTAAATTGGTTCGTAAACACTATACTGCAATTCGCGCAGAGCTTATCGACACAGCAGATGAGTTGTTCTCTGAAATCTCAGCAATTTGCTCTAAATAGTTTTATACACAATTGCTTTTAGATATGAAGAGGTCGTTTTATCTCGGTTCAATCCGAATAAAACGACCCCTTTTTTTTGTTAATAGACAAAATAGTTATTAATACTATAAGTGTGTTTTTCTGTCTAAAACAGCTTTAAGAATAGAGTTGGAATTTGTGTCGAAAAGTTATGAGTTTCTCCCGTAACAGGATGGATAAATACCAGTGATTGTGCGTGAAGTGCAACTCGTTCAATTGGCGATTTAAACTTTGCTCCGTACTTTTTATCTCCAATTATTGAGTGTCCAACATATTCTAAATGGGCGCGAATCTGATTTTTGCGACCAGTTGCTAGCTGCAATTCTACAAGCGTCAAATCTCTGCGTTTCGAAGTCTTTAGTACTCTGAAAGCAGTTCTTGCAATTTTGCCATTCTCTTTGGTCGTAGCATATACTTTTAAGGCCTTACTTTCTGTCAAATATGTTGAGATAACTCCTTCGTTTTGTTCGAAAATACCCTCAGTTACTGCTAAATATTTACGCTCCAAAACAGACTCTTCCCAGTTGCGTTGGAGTGCCAATTTTGTATCTTCATCTTTGGCAAAGAGCATCAACCCAGATGTTTCACGATCTAGTCGGTGGACGATAAAAACCTTTGCCGTTGGATCGTCACGTCGTAAATATTCGCGTACTATGTTATATGCTGTCTTGTGCATCTCTTTATCGGTTGCAATTGATAGCAAACCCGAGTTTTTGTTGACAACCACCAAATAATCATCTTCATAAACTATACGAAGTAGTGGATGGCGCAATGACTCCTTTGTGCGCTCAAATGAAATAACTATTTTATTCCCTTTCTCGGGTGGATAGTCAAATTGAGTTACTGTCATTCCATCAACCCTTACTTGCCTTTTGCGCAAATATGCTTTTACTGTAGTGCCACTT
>CAMTOL010000232.1 GCA_947074135.1 uncultured Rikenellaceae bacterium | reverse complement strand
AATGTGAGAGAAAGAGGTTGATTGTTAAAGAGAGTCAATTAGATAGGACAATGTAGAGTGGGGAGCGGGAAGGAATAGAAAAACCGAAGTTGTTCCAAATTTTTTTGGTTCTTTTGTTCACAAAGGAACGATGGAAAGAAGTCTAAGAGCTAAAAGAAGACAGCGACCGCGCCGTAAGGCGGGGCGAAAATTCTCCAAAGCGCAAATCCGAAGGATTTGTAAGACTGCGAAGCAGCTATAACAAACTTTCAACTGTTAATTCGAGTTAGAAATTAAAAAACGAAGAGAATTCAAAAACTACGAATTAATCAGTCGTTCGATGTTTTCTACATACTCCATCGAGTCGTCAATAAAGAAAGCCAACTCTGGCACAATACGCAACTGATTGCGAACCTTGTTGCCAAGCGCACCACGAATTGTTGCCGAAGCAGCCTTAACCCTTACTAGAGTAGCCTCGCTCTTGTCGAACGGGAAAACTGACAGATAAACCTTGGCTAATGCCAAGTCGGGGCTCATTCTTACCTTTGTAACCGACACCAACACCCCTTGAGCTATCGAACTAGCCTCGCGAGTAAAAATGTCGCTAATATCACGTTGTAGTTGCGCTCCAACCTTCTGCTGACGCAACGATTCTCCATTACTATTCATCTCTCTATTCTATTATTAATTCTATTACTGTATTATATATTAACAATATCTATTGTCAATTTTTTTTCTGACGTTTTTTGCGTTGCTGCTCTTTGCCAACCGAGAACTTGTAGTGCAGTCCAATACTAGCTCCCATTTGGTCAACAGGTGTTCTAAAAGGGTTGCCTGGAATAAACTCTGGTCCTCGCATAATGTCTGAGAGTTGAATTGTGTAGCGGAACTCTGCCGAGATTGACCAACGCTTAATAGCAATTAGAAGTCCCCCTCCAACAGTTATACCATAGTTCCAAAAGTAGTCCTCATTGGGGTTCATCACATAATCTCGTTCAAACTCTACCTCGCCAGTCTGTTCGTTATAACTCTTTTCCCAGCTACTTAGTGTATAGCTTATAAATGGTCCAGCGCTTATGAAAAACCTGCTACCACCCTTACCTAAAGCAATGTAGGGTTGCCACAGAATAGGCAGTTCAATAACATCATAACGGCGAGTATAAATCTCTGGTTCACCATAATAATATCGATATGCATAACCTTTTTGCATATAACCAAGGTCAAAGGTTATAGTTCCTACATATAAGAAGTTAAAGTAGTGTTGTTCAGGAACATCAAAGCGGTACGAGATTCCGAAATTCCAGAGATTATAGGGTAGTGTTACATTCTCGCGAGCAGGTTCACGGCGCATAAAACCAGTCCCCCAACCGCCTCGAATACCTAGCGAGTGGTCAACCAAAACAGGTTGCCACGCTGCATCGAGTGTCGAAATCTCCTCCTGTTCTATCTCTGAGTCTGTAATGTCGATATAGACCAGTGTGTCAGTTGTTTGAGGTGTATCGGCAACGACTTTTTTGCGATTTCTTCGTTCCTTTTTACCCTCTTTTTTACCCTCCTTTTCAACTATAAGTTCGCCATTGCCATTAGTTGTCAAAGCCAAACTGTCATCTCTGTTTATTCTTAGAGTCGCTGTCGAATCGTTATGTTCAAGCACGATATCGCTCTTTTGCGCTCTTTTATTAACAGTGGTGTCCATTTGCCTAGCAACGACTGGGCAGGTTCCTAACAAAACGAAGGTCAATATTATGATAAAACGTTCTCTCATACTTGGTTATTAAACATTTTGTGCGCACTTATCACAAAGCTAATCAATTCTATTGAATAGTTCGTTAAGGTTAATAGTTTCGACTAGCTCCCAGTTCTCTTTAGCCTCGAATTGATGGCGCAGTGAGCCTGTTTTGTAAATTCTAGAACGTTCCGCAGGGATTCTATTTCTAAGGTCGCCAGTTGTCCACTCTCCGTCGCCGTTTGTGTCCTCTATAACTCTAAGGTAGTATGTACCTGGAGCTAAGAATTTAAAACTCAGTTTATCGTCAACTTTCACTCCTTTGCGGCTCGCTATTATTTTCTGATTAAATAGTTTGTCGTTTGCGTTTGCACTTCCCGACGACGATCCACCTCCGCTGCTGCTACCCGAAGCTGCACCTCGAACACCTCCACCGTTGATTTGCAACAATTCAACCACGTAAGTAGTTGAGTTGTCAAGTGTTGAGGATTGAGAGTCAGGTGTGACAGCCTCTTTTTCGACTCTTTTGTTTGCGCTACTATCGTCTACGACTTCAATCTCATCTATTGTCTTGAGTACCACAATCGAGTCGTGAGTCACAGTGCTGTGTAGGTCGTTAACTGCTTCGTGCGAGAGTGTTTCGGTTTTAACATTCTCTTCGACAGAGTGAATCTTGTTTTTGTTGGCAGTAAGGTTAAATGTGAGTGTACCATACTTGTCGGGGTCAAGTATAGCGAATTTTGAGTTCAGTGTATCGTTGCTGTTGAAGATAATATCTTCGAACACTCCGGCAGGTATTGTGAGTTCATAGTTAGCCCCATACTGCCAATCTGCGCTAATAACAACTTTACGAAGTCCTTGTTGCTCAACCTTAACAGGCACGTCTGTTCTTATCTCTTTTGTTTTTTTCTCGCCACCCATTCTTGCTCCTCTTGCCTGTTCGGTCACGCTTTGTACTAAGGTGACAAGTGAACTATCTATTTTACGAAGAGGGTAGTCGAATGTCATCACAATGTTATGTTCGGGGTTGAGGTTTTGCGACGCCTCGACTTTGAACCCAAATGGATTTTTCTGGGGTTCTTGATTCTGGGTGCTATCGCTTTGAGTTAGTGTCTCTTGTGTGAGCGAATCGATTGTGGTGGTATCACTAACGAAGAGCTGTTCGGTAACGGTAGTATCGCTAGAGGTTAGACTGTCGCTGAGTGGAGGCGTAGGCATTTGCTCCTCTTTTTTGCCACGTTTTTTCTTTGTCGATTTATTCTCTGATTGGACTTTGTCTTTAGCTTTTTCGGCTTTTTTAGCTCCAGCTTCGGGGTCTTTATATATCAAGTTTAGTTTAACTTCTTGTTTGTAGAACTGTAGTGAGTCATTCTGTCTTTGATATATCATTCGACCCTTGATTGTATCTGGGACTGTTAGGTGTTCCTCTTTTGGTGGTGCCGCCATCCAGTATACATGGGGTTCGCCTTTTCGTTTTCTAGCTTAGATTAACCAATCCAGGTTTATGCCTTGGGGTCCGAGTGACTCTCGTTACGCTTTTCGGG
>CAMTOL010000231.1 GCA_947074135.1 uncultured Rikenellaceae bacterium | reverse complement strand
CAGCATTTAAAAACTCTTTCAGTCAACTTATGAAGCAATAAATTTACATAAATACCATTAAAATTAACAGTAATAACTGATATTAAAACATTATCCATATCACAATTATGTTTTAATCCACTTCTTCCTATCTAGATCGTAACGTTTAATTACCTTTGCAGGTTTACCCACCGCTACACAATAATCATCAATATCTTTTGTGACTACACTTCCAGCTCCAATCTGGCATCGTTTACCTATTTTACCTCCCGCCACAACAACTGAATTTGCCCCAATATGAGACTCTCTGCCAATAACAACAGGTCTTAAATCCAATGGCTGTTTAGATGAATTTTGTTCACCATCACTATATCCGTGATTAAAGCCCGACACAAAAACATTTTGTCCTAAACCAGAGCCAGACTCCATTACAACAGGTCCAATTAGCACCGAACCAATACCAACACGAACCCTATCGCCCAGAATTACATCTCCAGCTCCATTATTGACAGTGGTAAAATCCTCAATTGTCGAGTATTCTCCTATCTCAAATCTATTCCAAGGAAAGACATCAATACGAGATCTCGATTTACGTATCAAAGCACCCTTACCTCTCTTTGTTGTAAATGGTGTCACAAACCATCGAACCCAGAGTCGAGGTCTAGGATTTCGGCGAGGAGTAATCAAATCTATTGCAAACTGTTTGAGTATTTTATTGCTCTTTAATTTATCTTTAAGCCCCATAATTACAATAATTCTTCTATATGTCCATATAACTTTGAAACACAATGTGACCAAGAGTGACTCTGAGCAAACTCTATTCGCTTTTCAACATCCATTTCACAGTTTTTATCATTTAGCGCCTCTTTCAAACTCTCCACCCACTCTGAAACTCCGTCACAACAATATACAAAGCCGTCAAACATCTTCATCGCATCGGTTTTGGTTGCAACTACAGGTTTGCCCATAGCCAAATATTCATCAATTTTGCGTGGATAATTCCCCATAGTCACTACATTTAGTTTCTGAGGATTAATACATACATCAAACGACGAGATATATTGGGGCATTGATTCATTAGGGCGATGACCTAAAAAATACACATTACTTAAACTATGAAGTTTATGGGCTACAAAATAATCATCCTCAGTACCAACCATAACAAACGAACAATCGGGCATTTTCGTCGCAACGTCATACAACAAATCCGCATCAAGCCTATTAGATACAATATTTCCAGTATATCCTACAATTGGTCTAGGTATATTTCTCACATCATCAGCAATTACACAATTCACACCAATATAGCTATCTAAGTCCACACCTTGACCAATATCAAAACGGTGACTATTAGCACTTTTAAGCATATCTGCCAAAATCTGGGTATTAGCCATAATGCAACTACATTTTGCAGCAAGAAGAGGCTCTAATCTTGGGGCGTGTCTTGCCCAATAATCTTTTACCATATTATCTCGACGATAATAAATCGAGAATTTCGGTTTAAGCAGTTCAACAGCATAGAAACTATTGTAGATATCATTATCGATAATAAATGTAAAATCTTTAAACCCTAGATTTTGGATTACCTTATTAACCCTCTTATAGAATCTCATTTGATTATACCTATTTGCCAAATCAAATAAGAATCCATCAGGAAGTGAACCAATGGGCAACATCTTAATTGGCAGTTCTAAAACCCATAATCTATCTTTAACAATCTGGGTTATAATCGGCTCTTTGCAACTACCATTAGGAGTGTTAACATAGAGCACTCTATTGTTCTTAGATATCTCTAGAGCAATATCTTTAATATTTGATCCTATAGGAATATCCCAACGCTGAAGGCTCCTAATTACAAAATCACCTTTTATCATTGCTACAGACTTTTAAATATTTCGAGGGTTTGTCGCGCAGTATTTTCCCAAGAGAACATTTTTACTCTCTCCAAACCGTAATTGACTGTCATATTATAGAAATCACTATCGTTCTCTAGTTTAAGTATCATCTGAGCAATAGAGTTTGCGTCAAAGGCATCAACAAGAGTAGCACAACTCTCTCCCGCAACCTCAGGCATCGCCGACACGCTACCTGTAACGACAGGTGTTCCACAAGCCATAGCCTCGAGAATTGGTATTCCAAAGCTCTCTCTTTTCGAAGTGTATAAGAATGCAAAAGCGCCATTATGTATATATGGAAGGTCTTTATTCACCACATAACCTAGCAACTCTACATAACTATCTATCTCCTCAATCTGATTCTCCTTGATTATTCGTTGAAACATCTCATCACCTAAGTCAGCTATTAATAACTTGCGTTTAAATTGCGATTTTTTAAGATATTGAGAGTAAGCCACAAGAGTATTTGCAACATTTTTTTTGGGGTCAGTATTTCCTAAGAAAAAGAGATAAGAGCTGCTTTGGCTATATTTAAACACCACCTCACGCCAATTATTAATCTCACGAAAATGAGTTCCATAACCATTATATACTGCGACAATATTATCTTTCTTATCGGTAAAAACACTCGCTATTCTCTCTCTCTCGAAATTCGAAACAGTAATAATTTTTTTTGCACTCTTAGCATTATGAGGAACCACCAACCGCCGATAAATTCTACCCATTTTCTGGTACCAGCTCTTATTTGCCTCGCTTTGTTTCTCTAAGTATATAATATCGTGAATTGTTACAACTAATGGCACTCCAGCCAGACGTAACGGTGCTGTATTGCTAGTGCAATGTAGAATATCAGGCTTAATCTTTTTTAACTGTTTTGGAAGTTGCACCTGTTCCCAAAGAGGGTAGAAACCACTCCCAAACTCTATGATATGAAAGTTTTTACTCTCTCTCAAACACTTATCTTCGCCAGGAGCCACAAATATATAGTACTCATTTTGAGTATCAATCTTCTGCAACTCACGCAATACCTCTAAAACTACGAAATCCATTCCGTGTTTTTTAGGTCTAAAGATTCTTTGTGCTTCAACAGCTATTTTCATACAGAGGGGAATTATTAATTACGTATGCTGCATTAACTAGACACTAAGCTTACTTATTTGTAGATTTAATCTTAAATATTTTCAGAAAGGCAACGAAGAATATAAATGGAGCAAGCATAACTGCCTTCATAAAACGACTATCACTCAAATAACTAGGTATCGCAACAATATAAACAAGCACCATTGTAAAGAGCAACAATAAACAGTTAATAGAAAGCGGCCAGTTAATTAAGAAGACTAGAAACATAATAAGCACTACCACCACAAAGAAAAAAATTCTAGAAGTCAGC
>CAMTOL010000230.1 GCA_947074135.1 uncultured Rikenellaceae bacterium | reverse complement strand
TTGATAAGTTCACACAGGGTGCATAAGCAGATTATGTGCAGAATCTGCAACCGATATCGGAGTTGCCATAGCAATTAATGTTTTTTTCATTATTTTACGTGTTATATTTACTTACCTTTTATCATCAACTACCAACTATCTAATAAGAATAATAATTATCTAAGTAGCTGTTGTTTTTATTCCATTACAACAAATCAGCAAGCATTGCACTCTTTGCTTGAATTGTAAAGCTCCAACTATTTCGGAAACCAACAGGAATCCACGATAAACTCATCTGCCAACAGTGCAAATCTCTGGTAATTTGGATCGTTCCTGGAGTTATAACCCCTTGCGAAAAATCGTAACCAGCACTAAGCGAAACAGCCCATTTGTCGGTTAAGTTGACAGAGCCACTAGCATTGATAGTTTGCAGTACGCGAGGCTGTCCGTTCGAGTTGGTATAGTTGAATGTGTAGTTAAGGTTCAAACTCCAAGGTATTGCAAAGTCGTAATACTCAGCAGCAGCCATCCTAGCTCTATCTATTTGTGATAATTGCTCCTCTTGTGCTGCTTGTTGAGCAAAGAAATCGCTCTGAAGCTGATTATTGAAATTGGCACCGTTATTGTTGTTTTGGGGGTCGTTTATAGCTGGGCGACCTCCACGAGATGCCGAAGCATTATTAGGACTTGCTTTACTCTTAAAGCCATATCCTGCCGAGAACGAGAGCGATGTTAAACGAACAAATCCACCATCTTGAACCAAGAAGCGATTAATTCGACGTCCATTTTCGTCTAGCGCATATGGGTCTAGTGTTGCATTGAGGTTTAATGTGTAGCTCTTAACAATAGGTATGCGAAGCGATACATTGAATGGAGCGAGTTTGAGGGAGTCGGCAAGAAAATTGTAGGACGAACGAATTGAGAGTCCTTCAATAATCTTGATTTTTCGATATCCCGAAGTGTCTTTGCTAGATGGTATTTTTGCCTCTAAAGTATTATCAATACCAAAGCTTAGAGCTGCGGTTTGAGTGTCTGGCGATACACCAAAAAGTTGTCCAGAATATGGCGAGTACCTTCTTGTGTTACCTTCTGCATTTGTCTGTACATCTTTCCAAAAACCATATTGCGAAGCTCCAAAGTTTGGTGCATAGGATACCGATAGCGAAGGCGAAATGACGTGTCTGAAAATTGCAGGTTTTTTTGTTCCTACTGTATAGGTGCCATACAACTTGGTGTTAAGGCTCAACGATGCACTATAATCATAAACACGATAGAAGCCGTTAGTTGTATCGCTAATTACTGTTTCTGTATCGTCATCCCAATTTTGGTCAATCTTCTTGAAATACCAACGTTCATTATAGTTAAAACTTGGTGTAATGCTAAAAACACCACCAATATTGTATGAAGCTGAAATTGGAATAGTATGTTTTGCAGCAGTTTGAAGTTTATTCCACATCTCCTCTTTGAAAAGTTCACTCTCTTTAACATTGTTAACTCTATTCTGGAAATCAAGTTGATAGGTAAACGAGATTTTTTCGTACCAACGCTCCTTGCCAATAGGGTTTTTTCGTTTAAAAGGCGATACACGAGTCACATTAAAAACCATAGTAGGAAGACCCAACGAAATGGTACTATCACGATTGTTTTGTGAGTGTGATGCGTTTATACTAATCGAGAAGGGAGTACCTACCCAGTTTTTAGAGTAAGCTATCGAAGAACTTGTTTGAGTGCTCAGATAGTCATTCATATTGTTTGCATTATACTTATTGTACGATGCATTAGAGGTGAAATTAACCGAAGCCGAAAAGGTTGAGTTTGGATTAAACTTAGGATCTTGTTGATGAGTCCACTGGATGCGAATACCTTGAGTGTTGACATAATCTCTCGAAGTAGGTTCGCCAAAAATATCTTTGGCAAATTGGAAGTTGAACGAACCTCTGAACTTGTATCTAAGTGCATAGTTACTGCTAATTGCTGCGTCCCAAGATCCAAGAGTGTAAATACTACCTGTAAGCTTCAAATCGACATAGTCGCTAAGTGCAAAGTAGTAACCTCCATTTCGCAAGAAGAATCCTTTGACAGTTTCCTCTCCAATTTCAGGAATAATTATCCCTGATTTATTTTCACGAGTTTGAGGGAAAAATCCAAAAGGCACAAAGAGTGGAGTAGGCACATCCTCAAAAACTAGGTATGCTGGTCCAAAAACAGTCTGTTTGCCAGGCACAACAGTACCTTTGGTCATTTGGAGGTAAAAGTGAGGGCAGTCTGCATCGCAGGTGGTATATCGACCTCCGTGCATATGAGTAACATTGTCCTTCATCTTTTTGACTGTTCCGCCAAAAAGAAAACCATCACCCTCTTGAGTCTTTACACCATATATTAGAGCTTTGCCGCTATCCATATTGTAGTATATCGAGTCCATATCGTAATTCGACGGACCATCTACAAAGGTTACTCTACTAACCTCGCCAGTCAAAGTGTCACTCACAACCCCAACAGCGTGAACAAGCTTAGTTTCGGTGTTGAGCTGCATAAGGTCAGCTCCTAACTGGTTTTGTTGATACTTTACATCGCCACTTTTATGAATGAAGATATCTTTTGTTTTTGGAACATATACTAGAGAGTCACCAAACTTTATAAAAATAGGGTCGTCAAGAAATGGTTTTCTCTCTTTCTTTGTAGTGTCTAACAATGTAGAATCATTCGCAAATGCAGAACCAATAAGAGTATCACCTATAATATAGGTATTAGAGTTTGGCGAAAGAGAATTATTGTTTAGAAAGTAAAGACTATCTTGATTCACAGAATCAGATAAATCAACAAGAGTGCTTCTATGGAGTAAATTGCTGTCTAGAAGTGAAGAATCTCTCTTTTGGAGAACCGTATCCCCATATATATATATAGCAGAGGATAGTGGATTACTACCCATAGCCTCTCCGTTGAAACTCATACTAAGAGCGCGCGAAACGACTAAAAATGATATGACAATTAACCTTCTGATAAAAAAGAGTCTATTTATTTACTTTTTTTACTACTTTTGTATGCTTATTCTGCAAAAAAGTGCGCAAAAATAATCAAAAAAATTGAGAATACGATATCCAATCTCTATAATTAACGCTTTAGTGCTATTATTATTTTGTTCGCTCAACTCTTTTGGGCAGAACAAATGGACTGTTGTTATCGATGCAGGACACGGTGGTAAAGATCCTGGGACTGTTAATGGATAGAGTTATGAAAAAAATATTAATCTTGCTGTTGCGCTTGGTGTTGGTGAAATCTTAAAAAA
>CAMTOL010000229.1 GCA_947074135.1 uncultured Rikenellaceae bacterium | reverse complement strand
AAATGAAAAGCATCAGTGAAACTTTTTACTATCTCAGAAGCACTTGCGTAATATTTTGCCTTAAATAGATACGGGTGTTTCTTTTTAAGGATAGTTTTTAGTTTCAAACTTTTAAGCTTTTCTATTCTCGTTGAGTGAAAGTTTTGAATGTTTTGTTTTACGTAGAGTGTTACTTTTTCTACTAGTTCTTGATTGGTCATTGTTATTAGTTTTTTCAATTTCAGTTATTGCAGAATCGAAATAATTTTCTAAAATCTCAATACCTATATTTTTCCTATTATTCTCTATTGCTACTACATTTGTAGTGCCACTTCCCATAAATTGATCTAATACTGTATCCCCATCTTTTGTGAACAATTTAATAAACCATAAAGGCAAGGCTTTAGGATATGCAGCACTATGTTGTTTATTTGAACATTCAGTAGCTAAATGGAGAACATTTGTAGGATATGCAAGTTTGCGGTCAATCCAATTAGATATATTCTTTCCAAATCCACTTCCAACTTTTGAATTGTCACGAACTTGGTCGGTATCTGATAGGTTTTTAAGCCGACTTCTAGCCCAATCTCCTGTTGGAACCATTACCTCCTCTTGGTACATATTAAATTTTTTTGATTTATTAAATTGCAATAATCTCTCCCAAGAATCTCTAAATCGGTTTGGCCATTTTCCAGGGTAGGAGTTCTTTTTGTGCCATATAAACTCTTCAGTCCATAACCAACCCTGTTTTTTCATTTCAAGTATTAATTCAATAACATAAGTGCTTCTTTCTCCTTTATCTACCTTTTCTTTGATGTTAAGTATAAAAGTACCAGTTGGTTTTAATACTCTTAGCAACTGTTCGGATATTGGCAAAAACCAATTAACATACTCATTCACGTTAATTCCTCCATATGTTTGCTTTCTCTGGTCTGCATATGGTGGAGAGGTTACTATAAGATCGACAGAATTGTCTGGAAGAGTTTTTAGAACTTCTAGACAATCAGCATTATAAACTGTTGATAGCTTATTTATCTCTTTTTTTATCATAATATTTTAGTTGCAGTATTTCAACGACATATCAATTGACTTGATTTGATGGGTTAGCGCACCTACTGAAATTACATCAACGCCGCACTCGCCATACTCCCTCAAATTCGCCAAAGTTATACCGCCTGAGCTCTCAATCTCGGCACGACCTGCAATCTTCTCAACCGCTTTCAGAGTATCTTCAATCGAAAAGTTATCCAGCATTATCCTATCAGCACCCCCTGCCTCGAAAACTTCATCAATGTTCTCTAACGTGCGAACCTCAATTTCAATCTTTAAATCCTTTCTATTGGCTTTCAAGTACTCACGAGTACGAGTCAGAGCAGCTGTTACGCCTCCTGCAAAATCGATATGGTTATCTTTTAGGAGTATCATATCGAATAGCCCCATACGGTGATTGTCACCTCCTCCAATTACAACAGCCATCTTGTCCAACGCCCTCATACCAGGTGTGGTTTTGCGAGTATCCAATACTCTGGTCTTCAGTCCCTTTAGCTCGTCGGCATAGACTGCTGTTTGAGTAGCTACGCCACTCATTCGCTGCATAATGTTGAGCACTATGCGTTCGCTCTGAAGCAGTGTGCGCACTGTTCCGGTTACATAAAACGCAATGTCGCCAACCTTAACCTTTGTCCCATCTTCGATTCGTTTCTCGAACTTTACAGCAGGGTCAAGGCGTTTAAAAACACGCTCTGCAATATCGACACCTGCAATAACACCCTCTTGTTTAACCAAAAGCTGCATTTTGCCAGTCGTGTCTGCAGGAATTGTGGCAAGCGAAGTGTGGTCGCCGTCGCCAATATCCTCTTTGATTGCGAGTTCAATCAACTCGTCTATATACTTATCAAAATTCATCTTCTTAATTTGCTCTATTCTCTAAATTTGGGGGATTGTGCAGAAATTGTTTTGCAATTTCTTATAAAACCAAAAACTTTTGGTGAAAACTGCGTTTTCGATGTTTTTATTACACTAGCTTTGCAAACAGCTTGCGCATAGAAACCTCGTCGTCGATGATTGAACGAAGCTCCTCAATCGGAACTCGTTTCTGTTCCATCGTGTCACGATAACGAACAGTTACGCACTTATCTTCAAGGCTCTCAAAGTCAACTGTAACGCATAGAGGTGTACCTATTACATCTTGGCGACGATAACGCTTGCCTATCGAGTCTTTCTCGTCATACTGAACGTTATAGTCAAACTTCAACTCATCGACAATAGCACGAGCAACCTCTGTCAACTCAGGTTTTTTGATAAGTGGCAAAATAGCAGCCTTAACAGGAGAGAGTGCTGCTGGAATGGTAAGAACTGTGCGCTCTTCGCCATTTTCTAGCTTCTCTTCTTTGTACGATGCTGAAAGAACCTGCAAAAACATACGGTCAACCCCAATCGAAGTTTCAACTACATAAGGAACATAGCTTTCACCACGTTCAGTGTCGAAGTATGTCAACTTTTTGCCCGAAAATTCAGAGTGGCGACCTAGGTCATAATCGGTACGAGAGTGGATACCTTCGACCTCTTTGAAACCAAATGGGAAGTTAAACTCAACATCGGCAGCCGCATTTGCGTAGTGAGCTAGTTTGATGTGGTCGTGGAAACGATATTGATTGTCGCCAAAACCGAGCGCTCTGTGCCAACGCATACGGAACTCTTTCCAGTGGTTGTACCACTCCATTTCTGTTCCCGGTGCTACAAAGAACTGCATCTCCATCTGCTCGAACTCCCTCATACGGAATATAAACTGACGAGCCACAATTTCGTTGCGGAATGCTTTGCCAATCTGTGCGATACCAAATGGAATCTTCATACGTCCGCTCTTTTGAACGTTAAGGAAGTTAACAAAGATACCTTGTGCTGTTTCGGGACGAAGATAGACAACCGAAGATGCATCGCTAGCCGCCCCCATTTGAGTTGAAAACATTAGGTTGAATTGGCGAACGTCAGTCCAGTTGCGTGTTCCGCTAATAGGACACACAATTTCGCACTTTTCGATTAGCTCTTTTAGCCCCACAAGGTCGTTTTCGCCAAGAGCACGAGCCATTTCAGCCTCTACTGCGTCTATTTTAGCTTGGTATTCAGCAACTCGCCCATTGGTGGAGCGGAACATTGCCTCGTCGAAGTTTTCGAAACGTTTCTTAGCTTTCTCGACCTCTTTGTTGATTTTATCTTCCTGCTTTGCAATCCACTCTTCGAGTAGCACGTCCGCACGATAACGTTTTTTAGAGTCTTTGTTGTCAATTAGAGGGTCATTGAATGCCC
>CAMTOL010000228.1 GCA_947074135.1 uncultured Rikenellaceae bacterium | reverse complement strand
AAGAAAACTTTATAAAATCTATCAAAGACAAAGATAATGTAGTAACTGTAATACTTGACAATAACACAATGACAGATATTGTCAATACACTGGAACTTGCGGTAGGTGAATATAACTTTATCATTGAAGCAACTGACCAATATGGTGCAAGTGACAGAGAAACACTAAAATGTTTTGTTATTGATGGAAAAGCTCCTGTTCAAATTAAGGATTTCGAAGATGAAGTTATTGAAGGTATCAACAATGAGCTTATTATAAATTGGAGAGAGCACTTCAATGATGAAGATAGCGAACAATTAACTGTTCGTGTCAAATCGAACAACAGTATATTTACATCAACTATCTCGGGCGACAAAATTTCTTTTAAAGCTCAGGAGTATGGTGAAAGCGAGATACAACTATCAGTTTCAGATGGAATAAACTCAATTCTTAGTAATAAGTTTAAGTTGTTATGTAAAGAACCTAGTCCAGAGCCAGAACAGATAGAATTATCGCTCTACCCTAATCCTGTTGTAGATATTTTGAATATCAAATCCAATAAACGAAGTGAAGCCAAAATTAATATATACAACGTAAATGGAGTCAACGTAATGACTAAGGATAACACTGAATTAGTAAAAGAGACCCCATTGACATTGGATCTTAAAACTTTAAGTCCAGGACAATACAATGTAACAATAGAGGCTGACAATCAAGTAATAACTCGTAAAATAACAAAAATATGATACTAAAAAAGTGTTTGTCAACCATTGCGCTAACTTGCGTAAGCCTAGTGGCTTTTTCACAACCATTTATTGAGGAGTTACCTAGCAACCCTATTGCTCTATCTATGGGTAACACTGGAGTTGTTGGCGAGGCTTCAGCCTACTCTATTTATGGCAACTCTGCTGCGACAGTTTTCGGCGAAAAGAGGTTTGCTGTTGGGGTGTCATATTTTGGGTGGCAACCCGAAAATCTAGGTATAAATAGTGGATCTGTGGCTGGATATTACCAAATTAACAACAAGATGTCAATACTTTTGGACGTTAGAGGTTCACTACTCAAAACACAAGAGATTATCAATGAGCAAGGAGTTGTTTCAGGTAGTTTTCAACCCACCGACTTCGCTGTTGGTGTTGGTTATGCTTACAAATTTATGGATTGTCTTTCGGCGTCGGTAAATTTGCGCTATTTGAGCTCAAAGATTTTTCAGAAGAACGCTTCAGCTGTCGCAGGAGATATCGGGATTTATTTCAACAAGAATCGTTTAAGTGCAGGTTTGACCCTCAACAATATAGGTTCAAAATTACAGTACGAGAACGGGGCATTAGATCAGAATATGAATCTTAGCGCTGGTGTTGCATACGAATTTCTTAACCCAACCTCTAACCATCAACTCAAAGGAGCTGGAAAGGTTGGTTATGTATTCTTACCAAACAACAACCAAGGTTCGATACTTGCTGGTATCGGAGCGCAGTATAGTTTCAAAAAGATGCTCTATGCTAGGGCGGGATACTCATACAGCGACGCTACTACATATATGCCTCAATATGCCTCGGTAGGTCTAGGTGTAAAACTATGGGGAGTTGGCATAGATGCAACATATCTAATTGGCACTCAATCTGCTAGTATGATTAAAAACTCATTTGCAGTCGGAGTATCTTATACTTTTTAAGAGAGTCACAATGTCTTGCTCATCGCAGATATCTGCTGAGTAAGTTCGCAATAGATTACCTCAGAGGGTGGTTAACAATATCTTTGTTAATCACCCTCTATTTTTGTTAATACATTTATTAATCCGCGAGTTCAACTGACAAATAATACTTTCCCAAATAGTATTTGCAAGTATAATTCAACCTCAACTAGTCAGCAAAAACACCTTTCTCTATAATTGGGCAAGATGCAATGAAAATACAATGCCATAAGATATCGTCAAGAAGGATATAATACCGCTTAATTAGTTGTAAAATAAGAGATCAATAAGAGTGGCATAACTATTGTTTATAACGATAGAGTGGAATGAGAAAAAACCAAAAGTTCATTCGACACACTCGCTATGAAAATCGAAACTGGCAAAGGGCAAATAACCCTACTCACGCTTATCAGCATTTGGGCATTGTCACTTGTTGTCAACATTCCCGGACTCGCCGTAACACCACTGCTCGGTGTGCTCGACAAAATTTTTCCTGGCACATCGGAACTGGAGATACAACTACTTACTGTTGTCCCAAACCTAGTTATAATACCTTTCGTTCTGCTATCGGGCAAACTCGCGGAGTCTGGTCATAAAATCACAATCGTTCGCATTGCGCTATTAATCTATCTCGCAAGCGGCATACTCTATATATTTGCTTCAACTATGCTTGAGTTGATTCTGCTTGGCATTGCACTTGGTATCGGTTGTGGACTTATAATTCCACTTGCAGCAGCTCTTCTTGCCGATACCTTTACTGGGAAATATCGACTTCAACAGTTAGGCATAAAATCAGGGATTGCCAATCTTGCTCTAGTCGCCGCCACCTTTATTGTCGGTTGGTTGACGGGTGAGAATTGGCGACTGCCATTTCTGGTCTATTTAATTCCTATTATTCCACTTGCACTCTCTCCGTTTCTAAACGGAATAAAAACGGTAGAGATACCCCAGACTACATTTCCAACAACAACTCTTGCCGAAAATGCGTCGGAAGAGCCTAAAATCGGAGCACCAGATGTAACAACAAGTGGAGAGCGCGTATATAAAGGATTTATATTGAGCCGACTATGGGGAGTAATGTTGTTCTACTTTATTATCTGTCTTGCAGCTGTGACGATGGTCTATTATCTACCATTTCTAATGCAAGAATATGGCATCTCAACAACTGAACAAGGCATAATAACAGCTCTTTTCTTTCTTGCCATATTTCTACCTGGAGTATTACTTGGCAAGATTGTCAAGATACTCAAGAACAAGACTACAATTGTGGCTTTGGGCTTAATGGCAGTTGGTGTTTTGATGATGGGTATATTTAGAGGAGCGTTTATGTTGGGTGTATCTGTATTTATTACTGGTTGGGGGTATGGGATTGCACAGCCAGTAATTTACGACAAGAAAGTACAGACCGTCACGAACGAAAATAAAGCGAACCTAGCCCTTTCGTTTGTATTGGCAATTAATTACCTTTCGATTACCCTTGCTACATTTCTTTTTGACGGCTTAGAGTATCTTTTTGGGAAGAGCCTTAACATCCCCTTTGCGTCCTTTCTAAATGCGTTATTTACGCCATTATCTGTTGTTATTGGTGGATTTTTAATCAATCTTTCACCCTTTTCGATGAG
>CAMTOL010000227.1 GCA_947074135.1 uncultured Rikenellaceae bacterium | reverse complement strand
ATGTGAGTAGTGAATAAAACTAACCAGGCTTTACGGTATAGTATTACTCGATATGGGTACTTATTGAGGAAGTTGAAACTTTTGAGAAAGAGGACGTGCAGAATATCATCAGCTTTAGTGCGGTAAATAATGTAGCGTAGCGAAACGAAAAAGAGATAGTCGGCATAGGTGGAATACAACTCTCCTTGAGCTTTACTATCCCCTTGCAGACACTCTTTGACTATTTGTTCCTCTCTTTCTAGTGACATATTTAGTTTAGTTGCCGATATTTTTATAAATAAAATGAAAATATTGCATTTTTACTGCGTCAAAAATAGTAAACATTTCGTGCAGTATTTTAATAATTGTATCATTTTATTGGTGAGAAGTTTCTCAAAGTAACAAAAATAAATAAACCTAACAAATATATTGAACGATGAAAAAACAGTTTAAATTATTCTTTTTATTAGCAATTGTTGTTTTTAGTGTTACTTCTTGTAGCAAAGGGGCATATGAACCAGACTATCCTCAATGGGGTGCATATGTTACAGTTGCCACAGATGGTGTGAAATACTCTTTTATTGGCGACGATGGGGAGACTTATAAACCTGTCGATATGAGCAGAGTGCCTTATTATAACCCAGCCAATAAAGATGGAAAACGAGCGAGTATCTATTTTAATGTTCTTCGTACAGTTCAAGAGAAACTTAATTATGAGATTGCTGTTTATGAGCTTTATGATATTTTAAGCAAAGAGGTTGAGGTTGTTGATACCGAAGAGAAGTTGAAAGAGGTTGGAGATTCTCCAATGTCAATAGGTTATATTGGTATTAATGCTCAGTGGCTTGATATTAAATTTGCTTTGATGACAGTGCCTTCAGCAATGCACAAGTTGACTTTATGCGACAATACACTTGTCAATCCGCCAACTGATATGCCTTCTAATTATCAATATCTTGAGTTTCGCCAAAAACCTAGTGGTGATTTGGGACAGTATCTCGCAGATGGGAATGTAGCTTATGAGTTAGGTGACTACCACCCAACGGTTACAGGTAAAAAGGGTTTATATATTAGAGTAAATACGATTGAGAGCGGTGTTAAATACTTTAAAGTCGATTACGAACCACAGCCAAAGAGTGCTCTTAGACAAGAAACTTTAGCTGTTAATAGTGACCTAAACATTCAATAATTTGTAGATTTAAGAAAACAACTAACAACTACAAAAAAAACCACACCGATTCTTTAATTAGAGTTGGTGTGGTTTGCTTTTAGACGTTTTGTTACATCTATTTTATTTTGCTATGTTTTATATCTGTTTGTGGGTCGAAACCGTTGTCGAAGTTGTTGTTGTCGATTGTTATGTTGGTTACTCGCTCAAACAAAAAAGGAGCGTTGTTCCAATGGAATGGTTTGTAGTCTTCGTTGTGTTTGATTGTGTTGTTGGTAAAGGTCAATCCATCGAGCGATTTTGCATATACAATAGGTGCGTCGAACGTTTCGAAGATATTATTTTCAATCACAACACCTTTTGCTCCGTTACCTCCGTGAAAGAACTTGGTT
Organism: uncultured Rikenellaceae bacterium; assembly: GCA_947074135.1. Taxonomy (GTDB): domain Bacteria; phylum Bacteroidota; class Bacteroidia; order Bacteroidales; family Rikenellaceae; genus Mucinivorans. The sequence goes on along the minus strand of CAMTOL010000227.1, from coordinate 1,765 downwards.
TGCTCTTTTAGGTTAGGAATTTCGGGATAAATCGAAATAATAGCGTTTGTGAATTGGAACATATTGGTTAGTGAGTTAATAAAGGTGTTACCTCTTATTATCACATCTCGACATGCCCCTGTTTCGTACCAACCGTTGCAATCGCCACAAAGCAGAATGGCTGTTCCTGAGGTGTGGTCAAAAAGATTGTTTTCTATAATTGTGAGTTTTGGAGTGCTAAATAGCGTACCTCTAGCTCTGTTGTTTCGAATTATGTTGTCGGCGAAAATAACTTCTGGAGTCCACTCTAAGTTTTCGATGCCGATAGCTGTTTGACCGTCAATTATGTCGGGCAGTGGGGTGGTGAAGCTAATTTTGTACTCTTTAGCTCCCTCGATAGTTGGACGGTCGTGTGGAGTAATTGCGCTAATCGAGTTAACGCCATCTAATAGCTCCATTGTCTGTGATTTGACAAATTGGACACTATCGCCAACCATTCCCCACTCAAAGCCGTAGGCTTGAGAGTGCATATATTTGGCAATTAATGTTTTGTCGTCTATTCGTTCAATAACCTTTAGGTATGTGCCGTGCACGTTGATAGCATCATCCATCATTCCTTCGTACAACCCACCTTTAGAGCTAATCACCCCTTTACAACCCGAAAAATGGGTGGCATCTGCCTGTGTGGTAAAGTATCGGGGGTCACTCTCTCCACGAAGCGCAACGTTGAAGTCTTCGAGAGTTATGTTTTCGCATACTTGTGCTAATAAGCCCATACCCTCGGCAAAATGAACTGTAACGTTCTTTAGGTTAGTGTTAAGGTTGTGGCTCATAAAGATACCTGGGGTTGGTCGATGCCATGTTCTCATTGCAACAATTGTAGTTGGAACCAAACGACTATCTTTCCAAGGTGCTTTTATAAGGCGAGGCTCAATTTCAATAATGTCTTTAGTGCCAACTCTAATATCGCTAGTGCGGTAAACCAAATGGCGTGTATTCTTCTCAAAAGCGATACCACTCCCCTGTGTGTGTTGCCAGTTCTCTCCATATGCAACGAACTTTCCATCCTCGATTCGGTACTTTACCCAAGGAGCTAGACGATATGTAATTTCACCTTTAATTGTGTCGTTTTCAACTACTTCGATTTGGGCAATTTGTGGGTTTGGATTGTCGATACTTAGGTTTTTGATAGTGCAATTTTTTGAGCCAAGAAGTGATATAGGGAGCATTCGTCCGTGGAACATAAAATCACTTTGAGCTCCGTCAATAGTGAAGTTTTCCATATTTTCGAGAGCAATACCCACTGTTTTAGGGTTGTTCTGGTCGTTGTTCGAAATGTAGTACTCTCTCTGGGTGGCATCGGTAGGATAGAAGTTGTAAACACCCTTTTCGAAGAGCAGAACAGCCGGTTTTCCGTCGCTTTGACTCTTAATTTGCTCGATAGCCGAGGCGATAAGTGGCGAGATGTTCTTTTCTTGATTTGGAAAGATGTCGAAATCGGCAGCGTTGTAGATTTTAGGTTGATTGGTGTTGCAACTGAACAATAGTAGTGACAGTAGAATTGTAAAGAGTGTAATGATTCTCATATTAAGTTATAAAGGTGTTAAGTTTCAATTAACAAAGATAGTAAAAAGTGTAAAAAAATAGGGATAATTTGTTGATATCTCAGAAAAATTATTACCTTTGCACCTCATTTTAGGTGTAATCTATACTTTTTGAAAGCGTTAACCCTCTGAAACGGTTGCGATTTAAAGCCGAGGAAGTACGTTTAAAATTTTTTTTTAAA
>CAMTOL010000226.1 GCA_947074135.1 uncultured Rikenellaceae bacterium | reverse complement strand
TATCATAAATCCCAACTCAAGCAAAACTCTACCAACAAAGATTTTACATTGATCCCCTTTTTGGAAAAATTTAAGGGTTTGATTTAAGCGAAAATTGAAATGAGGATTAGGCGAAAATTAAACAATACATTAAGCGAAGAGTTTTGAGAGGCTGAATATGAAAAATGGAATATCTCGTACACCTCGAAACTGAGCACGAAATGCCTTTACCTTAGCCTTAAAACTCTCAGCACTTGCATTGGTAGATCGATTGATGAAGTAGTTAAATATAGTGGCATTATGGTTTCGCATCGTATCAACAAATCAACCAAAATCTCATAAACACAAAATTACGCCAAACTTTACCAACAATGATTTTACATTGATCTCTAATTATACTTCAACAATTTTTTTGACTGGTAGGTGAACTGCTCTTGTAATGCTGAAATGATGTAGCTTTGCTTTTAGCAATATCATTGCTAAAGTTGGTAGTGAACGTTTCTAAAGTTAAAAACTGTTTATGCTTGTAAAAATTACTGAGTTTTATCCTCTCCCTCCCCCCAACTACAAAAAATAGCGGCAAAAGTCGTATGTTAACTTTCGTTCCCACACGTAACTTTTACCGCTAAACCTTTTTTGTTACTGTAATTCTTTCCCTCTTTCAAAGGTAACTCTTATTGCCGAACTAGCTTTGCTGTTACCGTTTGAAAGTCCCATATTAATATGGCGTGTAAATTACAGCCAATATCTTAGCCGTATCGCTAGTTGCACTCACAATCAAATGGGGTACAATGCTGTCATAGTATATACTGTCGCCTTTTTCAAGAATGTGAGTTTGTTGTCCATAACGCACCTCAATAGCGCCACTAAGTACATAAATAAACTCCTCGCCCTCGTGTTCGCTGCGTAAATCAACTCCATCAACTGCAGCCTCAACTTCAACAATCATAGGCTCCATAGAGCGATCTTTTTTGCCTTGCGCCAAGCTATAAAAACCGAGATGGTTGTTTGTTCCCATCTCGCCACCCGAAAGGTGTTCGGTAGATGATTTAAGAGACTCAGCTCTCGTAACAACAGCTCCCATACTCTCTTGTCCATCTAGGAGGGTTCCAAGACGAGCACCAAGTGCGCGTGACATCTTAATCATAACACCTATTGAGGGAGTTACTGTTCCGTTCTCAATCTCCTCTATTTTTGCAACCGACACCGAAGAGCGATTTGAAAGCTCTTCGATGCTCATTGATTGCTCTTCTCGAAGTTGTTTAATAACTTTTCCTATAATTGTAATTTTCATTGTTTTTGTAATCTGTGACTTGTGATTTGTGATGCGTAGTTGTGAAAAAGAAAACTAAGAATGTTTCGCGCTACACATCACAAATTACAGAATAAACTATTTTACTTTCAAAATTTCACTATCTGGGTCTTCAGCAACCATTCTCTTCCAACTCTCTGGGTAACCAGGTTGATCAGGGAATGCAGGAATATTGTAGTTGTTACCATTGTCTGTAAACACTCCCTCTGAATTCTCTTTTTTGATGTTACCGTCAATGTATTTAACAAGCAGGTAGGCATCTAGGTCTTGCCAAGTTTGAAATAGGTTTTGAGCTGTAGCAACAGAGTAGTTTGTAAGGTATTCAACAGCTTTCTCTGGACTCTCTTTGTAGAGTGCAAGTGCAGTTTCGTCGATATGTTTCTGCGCTGCATAGCAACCATCTTCCCAACGATTCATAGCACGTTTCACATCTTTGAACATATCTTTATAGCGAAGGTATGTAAAGTTTGTAACTCGGTTTTGTATCCAGAACATCGAAGTTGGAGAGTATTTAGTCATCGATCCGTTACCCTCTTGAAGCGATGTGGCAATACGAGTAGAGCTTGAGTAATAAGGAGTCAAAGGCGAAGTAGCAGTATCATCAACACCAAACCAGAACACTCCACCAACTGCGTCTGGCAACCATTTACGGCTTTCGCCAACATACCACCAACCCGTCTGTTGAGTCGAAATTGCACGTTCGTTAACATAATTTACGCCATCAACCTCGAAGCCCATTGGACGCCAACGGTAAGGAAGCTCGTAAGGACCTGCTCCTAGGTCTTTTGTCATATCCATAGGTGTACCTTGGTAGTGGTCACGAACTAGGTCAGCAACATCAGCTACATCAAGTTTTTTAGTTGGTTTAATCCAAAGTGGCATACGCTCCGAGAGGTCGTGCCCTAGGGCATAGTTCACATATTTATCCATCGAGCCATCTGTACAAGCTCTGCGGAACATACTCCATACACGAGCCTCACAGCCACGTGCAGCACCGAAATCTAGTGGATTATATGCATCAGAGAAGCTAAAGTCAGCATCAGAACCTTTGTAGTAACCCATATCCTTTGCAAAAGAGATTACATCTGGTGCATAAAGGCAGTTTTCAGGATCGTTAAGTGGGAATTGGGTAATACGAGCGTGGTTAGCGTGAGCCGAAATCATACCATCAGGTACTCTACGAGCTACCCAAACAGCACCTTTGTTGACGTTAACCATTTTGCCAGTTTTCTTATCTTTGACCATTTTTATCCCCTTGCTGATAATTTCGAGATACCACACCTCGTTACCGTCAGCAATTGAGATACTCTCGCCTGAGCTGTAATAACCATAATCAGCAACAAGTTTACCCATTGTTTCGACAGCCTCACGAGCTGTTTTAGCACGTTGAAGTGTTATATATATAAGCGAACCATAATCGATAATTGCTGTTGAATCGTAAAGTTCCTTGCGCCCACCCCAAGTGCTTTCGCCAATTAACAACTGAAACTCGTTCATATTACCAACAACCGAATATGTTTGAGCTACCTCAGGAATTTCGCCTAGTATTTTTCCTGTATCCCACTCTCTGACCAGTCGCATCGCCCCCGGAGCGTGAGTCGCAGCTGCTTGAAAATATAGTGCGCCATAGAGTTGGTGACTATCTGCAGTGTATGATACCATAGTTGAGCCAGTTTTCGAAGCTCCGCGAGTTACCATTATGTTGGTACACGCAAGTGACGATAAGTAGGTGCATCCTACCAAAAAAAGAGTAAAAAAAAGTTTTTTCATTATTATTCGGGTTTTTTGTGTAATTTTGAAAGACAAATATACTCTATTTTTTGACGAAAAACAAAGTTTAATAGCACTTTATTAAAATATGGCTATGAAAATAACTGATAATTACAGAGAAATTTTAAAAACAATTCTACCCAATGTAACGATCTGTGATGTTAGTACATTTCAACCTATAATCTCGATTGGTGATCTTTCACAGTATGGTCAGCGTCTGTTTGGTTGGAGTCGTTCCGCTGAGT
>CAMTOL010000225.1 GCA_947074135.1 uncultured Rikenellaceae bacterium | reverse complement strand
GAACTGCGACCAATTATGGTTCTCAACACCCACGCCCATATCGACCACGCTTGCGGCGTTGAGTGGGTAAAGAGTGAGTACGGAATTCCATTTGCGCTATGCTCTGCCGACAAACCAATTCTCGAAACATTGACTACATACGGAGCTGCTTTTGGGTTCAACCTCACAACAGTTCCAACAGTTGACATTGAGCTAACAGAGGGTCAAACAATTGAGCTTGGCAGCGACAAACTAGAGATTATTGCAACTCCAGGGCACACTGCTGGGGGGATTTGCATATATATCCCATCGCAAAAAACGCTGCTCACTGGCGACACTCTTTTTAAAGAGAGTATCGGACGCACCGACCTACCAACTGGCGACTACCCTACACTTATGCGCTCAATTGTCGAAAAGATACTACCACTAGGCTCTGATGTGACGTTCTTCCCGGGTCACGGACCTCACAGCACTATTGGTTACGAGATGGAGCGCAATCCATTTATCGGCGAAGTACTTTCGGGCGACATAAAATATTCGAAGTAATAGACCAATGAGAATAGATATTATAACGGTTCTACCCAACCTACTAGATGGTGCGCTTAGTGAATCAATCATCAAACGTGCGCAAGATAAGGGCTTGGTCGAGATTGTAATCCACAACCTTAGAGATTACACCTCCGACCCACGCCGCACAGTTGACGACTATCCCTATGGTGGAGAGGCTGGAATGGTGATGTTGGCAGAGCCTATCTTTAAGTGTATCGAGGGATTGCAAAGTGAGCGAGAGTATGACGAAGTGATTTACACCTCGCCTGACGGCATCACACTCTCGCAAGGCGAGTCGAACCGACTCTCAACTCTTGGCAATATTATAATTCTTTGCGGACACTATAAAGGGGTTGACCATAGGGTAAGAGAGGCATTAATCACTCGTGAGATTAGCATTGGCGACTACGTACTGACTGGTGGCGAGTTGGCAGCGGCAGTGATTACCGATAGCGTTGTGAGGCTACTTCCTGGGGCTATTGGCGATGAGAGTTCAGCACTTAGCGACTCGTTTCAAGATGGACTACTAGCACCTCCAGTTTACACCCGACCGTCAGAGTTTAGAGGTATGCGAGTTCCCGATGTACTACTTAGTGGCAACTTTGCAGAGATTGACAAGTGGAAGTTCGAACAAGCAATGGAGCGCACCGAAACGTTACGCCCAGATTTAATGAATAGTGAATTATGAATTAAAAATGAGATATTATATAATTGCAGGTGAGGCTAGTGGCGATATGCACGGCGCAAACCTTATTGCACAACTAAAAAAGAGCGACACAACTGCTGAGTTCCGATTTTGGGGTGGCGAAAAGATGGAGTCAGAAGCAGGTGTAAAACCCGTAAAGCACTACAAGGAGACTGCCATTATGGGCTTTACTGCCGTACTGCTCAATCTGCGCAAAATTCAAGGTTTTTTTAAGCTCTGCAAAAAAGATATTACAGAGTGGAAACCAGACTGCATACTATTTATTGACTACCCCGGCTTCAACCTCAAAATGGCGAAGTGGGCAAAAGAGCGCAACTACAAGACGTTCTACTACATTGCCCCAAAAGTTTGGGCGTGGAAAGAGGGTCGAGTTAAGGCACTCAAAGCCTACATTGACAAACTATTTGTGATTTTTCCATTCGAGATTGAGTGGTTCAAAGAACGAGGCATTGAGGTTAGCTACGTCGGCAATCCATTGCTAGACGAAATCACAGAAAGACAACTAGCAATTGACAATGGACAATTGACAATGGACAGTTCAGCGGAGAAAAACGTAATTCAAAATTCAAAGATAGTAGCTTTGGTAGCAGGTAGTCGCAAAATGGAGGTCGAACATAACCTACCTGTAATGGCTGAAGTTATGGCTCGTTTCCCCGATTACGATGGAGTTGTAACAGGAGTTGAGTGGCTCGACAAATCGATTTACGAAAAGGCACTGCGAGGAGCTACAAACGTAAGAGTTGTATATGGCAAAACATACGAAACACTCGAAAAAGCAACTGCCGCGCTAGTGACCTCCGGAACGGCTACACTTGAAACAGCTCTGCTCAACGTTCCGCAAGTGGTCTGCTATCGTGGCCCTTCGGTTTCGATGGCAATTGCGAGAATGGTTGTCGGAGGACGTATTAAGTGGATTTCGCTCGTCAATATCGTAATGAACCGCACTGTTGTAACTGAACTGGTAGGAAATCGGGTGTTTGTTACTGATATTGCGGAGAAAGAACTAAAAAATATACTACCCGGGGGAAGTGACAACAAAAAGATTACCGAAGATTACAAAGAGCTAAAAGAGCTACTCGGACAAACTGGTGCTTCGAAACGATGCGCCGAACAAATAGTTGAAATATTGAGGAAATAGTATTACCTTTAGACCATATCACAAAATAAAACGACTTACTAAACAACTAAATTACCCCAAAACAATACTACAATATGACATCAAAATCACTCTTACCCCTAATTGGGTTACTAACCTTAATAACAAGTTGCGGAACAAAGATAGGATATAAACCTATCGAAAAATCGGATTTAGTAGGCACTTGGATCTTTGACAAACAAAACGACACTCTTGTTGTAACAGATGAAATATTTATCATTCGTTTCAACGAGAATGGAACTCAAGACTATTTCTTCAGAGAAAAGAAAGAGAACGGAAACTCGAAATGGACTGAAGTTATTGGTTCAACGTATCAAATAGACGGAGATACAATCACTATAACAGACAAGGATTTTACTATTAAACACAAAGTTCGAATATTTGCTGATAAAACAACAAAATCACTGGACTCAATCGCTTGTGCCGAAATTCTCCATAACAAAAATGGGGAAAACCTACACACAGGAGTTATATGTAAGGGTTACAGAGCAAAAAACAATTATTCAGACTTTCTTATAGGTAAGTGGTATGGAATAATATTTCAGAACACCCCAAATGGAACTGCCGCTCAATGGAACTTCCTCGATGATGGCACATACACATTTTATATTGAAAATGAGAAAGGAGAGTGGGTGAAAGCGAACCCTATTGACTGCAATTACTATATCTACGATAATATTTTAGTTGGCGAATGGAATGAAGACATTGCGAGCAAAACAGCTGGCGACTTTTGCGAGATATGGTATTTCGATTTAGAAGACAATAAAATGGAGTGGCGTTCTAAAAAGAAGAACAACGTAAACGATAAAATAATTAACCTAAAAAAGATAAAATAGTTAATTTTCCAGATTAGAACTTATTAATACCTTTTAAGCTATGACTAACAAATTTTTTATTTATATTTTTTTCGCAATACTTCTTTTATGGTTTTAAAATTGCACTTCTTCCCTTTCCTA
>CAMTOL010000224.1 GCA_947074135.1 uncultured Rikenellaceae bacterium | reverse complement strand
TGTGGCAGGCAGGTGCGGCGTCAGGACAGATGATGCCGGGCAGATGATAAACACCACGGTCAGAAATTCGTACAGATCTTCACGACCACCCCGGAAGTAAAAGGAGCCCCAAGGACAAGTTTGGGGCAGGTGTTAAGACGAAGGGAAGTAATTTTCGCTGGTGTAACGGAGTTTTTGGGTCGGGTCGGGAAATTCCTGCGGAATTTCTGTTTCGGCGTTGCCGACCCGCCGTTATAATACCGCCTGTCATCGGGACTTTTTTCAAAAAGTCCCCCAAAAACTTTTGACGAGTACTGCGTACTCGATGACGTGTTTATTGTTTTTTGCGTTTTTGATAACCTTTTTTTGATTACAATTTTTTGAAAACATTATAGAAATTATATACTATGACTAAAGAATACCTAAACAACTCAGATATGTTCTTTCTCCTTGCCGGACCTTGCGTTATCGAAAGCGAAGCAATGGCAATGGATATTGCTGGACAACTCAAAGAGATTACCTCAAAACTCAATATCCCATACATCTTCAAAGGCTCATACCGCAAAGCTAATCGCTCACGTCGTGACTCTTTTACAGGTATTGGCGATGAAGTTGCACTCGAAATTCTTGCAAAAGTTGCTCGCGAGTTTAATATACCAGTAGTAACTGATATTCACGCTGCTAACGAAGCTGCTATGGCGGCTAAGTATGTTGATGTACTCCAAATTCCAGCCTTCCTATGCCGCCAAAGCGACTTGCTAGAAGCCGCCGCTGCAACCGGAAAATGGGTGAATATCAAAAAAGGTCAGTTCCTCTCTCCAGACGCTATGCAATTTGCCGCTCAAAAGGTAGTTGAGGCTGGAAATAGTAACGTTATGTTGACCGACAGAGGTACTACCTTTGGTTATGGCGATTTAGTGGTCGATTTTCGAGGTATTCCAACTATGCAACAGACTGGTTTTCCGGTTATTATGGACGTTACACACTCGCTCCAACAACCCAACACTACTAGTGGAGTGACTGGCGGTATGCCATCGATGATTACAACCATTGCTAGCGCTGCTGTCGCAGTTGGAGTCGATGGACTGTTTTTAGAAACTCACCAAAACCCAAAAGTAGCAAAGTCCGATGGTGCTAATATGTTGGAACTTAGTAAAATGGAGGAGCTGCTCGAACGTTTAGTAAAAATCAGAACAGCTATAAAATAGTCGAAGTATTTTGTGAAGGGTGACAGAAATAGCTTTTACACCAAACGAAAATGGTTGACATTCATTGTTTTAATTATTATTGCAATGAATACGGTTGCTGTTTCTCAAAACGTAAACAAAGGTCAACGCCAATTTGAAAAAGATAGGCTATTTAGTGATACCCTTACTGGGGGCAGAGATTACCAAACAAAACTCGACAAAAGTAACCAAGCTTACGACTCCATTTATCGCTCTAAATCGTGGTTTGTCAGAACTTTAGCCTCGTTGCTTGTTACCTCGCCCGTCAATGCTAATGACGCATCTGAAGTAATCCCTGAACTTGGAGTTGGTCGTCACTATTACGCTCGTTTTGCGGGTAAACGTATCGCCTCGATTAATCTACTTCAAGCCAATGTGTTCGAGCGTGATTCGTCGGAGCAAACAGATGGTTTTGCTAAATTTATCGATAAATTACACGTTCGTACAAATGAGCGTCAAATCCGCCAAAATATACTCTTTAAAGTAGGGCAGAAAGTTGATCCATATACTATGTCTATCAACGAGGAGCTCCTTCGTTCTCTGCCGTTTGTGGCTACAGCTTATATGGTTTTACTCGATTCGCCAGATAACCCAGATGCGGTCAGTGTAAATATATTTGTGCGTGATAATTGGACTATCAGTGGTGATTTTGCGTGGTTTTGGGCACACTATATAAGTGCTTTCGATAGAAACTTCTTAGGGACAGGAAATGAGCTGCTCTTGCGCTACTATTTTCCAGTCGGGTCGCAGGCTAATGGAGCTGAAATTCAATATAATATCAATAATCTTTGGGGAACATTTGCCGACGTTTCGCTCCAAGCAGGTGTGGGTTATACCAACAATAAACTTAAAATTCAAGCAAGTCGCCGATTCATACTTCCATCTGACCATATATGGGGCTTTGTGGCGGGTTACGAACAAGAGAATGTGGGTATTACCAGTTTTGATACAACAATGTTAGTCAATAGACTCGATTTAGCCGCCTGGTATGGTTATTCGTGGTGCTTAGACCGTGATCAGGGTACGACATTATATCTGACTGCTGGAGTGGATAACGCAAAATTCAATAAACGACCCCACGTTTGGAACAATATTAATCCGTTCTATTATAATCGATTAAGAACACTAGCAGCCTTTGGTGTGTCACGTCAAAACTTTTTTCAAGGCAATATGATTTATGGTTATGGTAGAACTGAGGACGTGCCGTTTGGCTATAAATTTGAGGCTGTTGGCGGTTTGGAGTGGAGCGAGTTTTTCGGTAGGCGCTACTATCTAGGTGGTACCTTTGCTTGGGGCGACCTTATAGGCTCTTCTTATCTAAATACTAGAGTTTCGATAGGTAGTTTTATTAATCAGCAAGGTTATTTCGAACAGGGAGTAATTAATGCCTCTATTAACTACTTTACACCCTTATTTAAGATGGGAAAAAGTTATGTTCGACAATTTTTCTATTCAACTGCTACTTGGGGCTTGAACCGTTTTTGGGGTGAGAGAGAGCAGATTACGTATAACTCAATAGCTAGGGTTCGAGGTATGGGTTCGGCAATGCAGAACTTTGGGAGTAATCGTTTTACATTCGGTGGTGAAACAGTATTTTTTAGTCCTATTTTCTTGTACCACTTCCGATTTGCATTCTACCTCTGGGGAGATATTGGTTTTCTGGGCTATAATACCAATGTTTTTAAAGGAGATATAGCTTCGGCAGTTGGTATTGGTGTTAGGATTAAGAATGAGCGTCTGATTTTTAATAACGTTCAATTACGTCTTGGTTTCTCGTTACGCCGCCCCGATCATATGAACTTCGAGATGTTTTCTATCTCAAATGAGTATGAGTTGCGTTTAGATACATTCCGTCCCGAAGTGCCTCGCATCGTCAATTATGAGTAACCCTATAATTTATAGTGGCGTTTTTTTACAGCTTCCGATATTTTGGCTAACTCCTCTTTGCTAAGCGATGGCAGGTTCTCTAGTTTGTTTAGAAACTGACTTGCCGACTCTTTTGCCTTTATTTGTATGTATTCATTATAATAACTCATTATTACGGCAGGAATAAAGGCTACTACTAGTATGCCGTAAAGTGATAGAATGACAGTAATTATATGACCTAATAGCGTTGATACTACTACATCGCCATAACCAATAGTAGTGAATGAGGCAAATAGGAACCACATCGAGTC
>CAMTOL010000223.1 GCA_947074135.1 uncultured Rikenellaceae bacterium | reverse complement strand
TTAATAAGATATAAAATTTTAGACACTAGTTATATGAAGGCGGGTTTTGCTCATTTGGCATAGCCTTGTAGAACAGTGTATCCCATAATCGGGGCTCAAAAAGCGTTAAAATCCTTGTCGCCCTACCATTAAAGTCCATTACCAATAAACTTTTACGCTTTCTCACACCTCTCGCTATCCTCGAAGCCACCTCCTCGGCACTCATCATCTTACCCTCCTCGCGTGGCGATTCGCCCTGTGCACTCCCATCTGCTGTCAATGCCGAAAAACGAACATTACTCTCAGTAAATCCCGGAGCTACAACCATAATATGTACACCCTTTTTTAGGTTCTCAACTCGAATAGTATCCAAAAAACCCTGCATAGCATACTTCGAAGCAGAATAACCACTCCTAGCAGGTAGTCCGTGAATACCAGCAACACTAGAAACTCCAACTATACTACCCCTAGAACTCTGAATGTAAGGTAAAGCATACTTCGTACAGTAAACCGTACCCCAAAAATTAACATCCATAAGTCGATGCAAAACCGAAAGCTCTAAATCATCGAATAACGCTCGCATCGAAATCCCAGCATTGTTAATCAACACATCAACCCCTCCAAATCGCTCAACCGCAGCCTCTACCATCGATTTACAATCACTCTCCACACTCACATCGCACTTCACTGCAAGCGCATTTTCTCCTATTCTATTAGCCTCTGCCTCAATCACATCGACACTACGAGCCGCCAACACAACATTTGCACCAGCTTCGGCATAGTACCTCACCAACGCAAGTCCAATACCAGATGATGCGCCTGTAACTACAACTGTTTTTCCTTCCATACTCATATCCTACAAAGTTAACAAATAATTTCGAGAGTATCATAACCTAATTGAACTGATTTTGGCAACGCTTTCGACACATCGTCATACAACCCCATTTGGTGCGAAACGTGAGTCAAAATAGCACGTCCAGGGGCAATCTTTTCAATAACCTCTAACGCCTCGCCTAGCGAAAAATGCGAGATATGCTCACTTCTACGCAAAGCATTAAGAACCAACACATCACAGCCTTGAATCAAATCTAGCGACTCGTCACCAATGAAATTAGCATCGGTAATGTAACAAAGCCCTCCAATTCGATACCCAAGTATCGGCAATTTATAGTGTTGAACACGAATTGGAATAACCTCAACACCACAAACCTCAAAAGGCTGCTCATCAATAATATGAAGCTCAATCTCTGGCACTCCAGGGTAGTACTCCATCAAATCGGCAAAAGCATAATCATAATCCTTGCGCACCGACTGAGCAACTCGCTCTTCACAATAGATATGCGCCGAGCGTCGCTGCCAATAGTTGAACGCTCGAACATCGTCAATACCTCCCGTATGGTCTTTATGGTCGTGGGTCAAAAGTATAGCGTCAATACTCTCCACCCTAGCTCGTAGCATCTGATAACGAAAGTCTGGTCCAGCATCTACAACAAGCCTAACCACCTCTCCGTTATCCTTAGTAACCTCTACCATAGCCGAAGTCCGAAGCCTTCTATCACGACTATCCACCGAACGGCAAACCTCGCAGTGGCAGCCAATCATAGGCACACCCTGCGAGGTTCCACTCCCAAGCAATGTTAATTTATAATTCACAATTCAGAATTTACATTTCACAATCATTGGGTTACTCTAAGAATAATTAAGAATTAGAATAACAAAATAATTATGAATTAAATAAGGTTAAGTTCTCTCTTAATAGCTTCAATCTTATCGTCAAGTACTTTTACTGTTTCAGCATACTTTGCAGCACAACACAAATCGCCACGAACGCCAAAATAGAACTTAATCTTAGGTTCAGTACCACTTGGACGAACAGAAACAATAGTACTATCTGCCGTAACAAACTGCAAAACATCACTCTTAGGTTGGTCGATAACCTCCTCAACACCTGCTACCCATTTTTTAGACACAGAGTAGTCACGAACCTCTACAACCTCGCTTCCACAAATTGACTTAGGAGGATTCGAACGAAAATCGGTCATCATCTGCTTAATCTCAGCAACTCCAGCCTGTCCTTTACGAGTAATCGACACCAAAGCCTCCTTAAATAATCCATACTCAACATACAAATCAACCAAAAGTTGCCACATACTTTTACCCTGCTCCTTAGCCCAAGCTGCACACTCAGCCGCAATAGCCAACGAAGCAACTGCATCTTTATCACGAACAGAGTCGCCTACCAAATAGCCAAAGCTCTCCTCGCCACCGCCTATAAACTGCTTTACACCCTCATTACGACGAATAACATCAGCAATAAATTTAAAGCCTGTCAAACAATCGAAGCACTCAACATCGAACGAAGCTGCAATACGAGCAATCATCTCAGTTGTTACAACAGTCTTCACAACAAACTCTTTACCGTGTAGTTTTCCAAGCTCCTTCCAACGACGTAACAAATAATATGTCAACAAAGCAGCACACTGATTTCCATTGAGGAGTTGGAACTCGCCCTTGTCATCACGAATTGCAAGTGCCTGGCGATCAGCATCAGGATCAGTCGCCATAACCATATCCGCACCAATAGCATTAGCCTTATCAACTGCCATTTTCAGCGCAGCTGGTTCTTCTGGATTAGGAGAAGCCACAGTTGGAAAATTACCATCGTTAATATTTTGCTCCTCGACTGTTGAAATATTATTGAAACCATACATTTTAAGAGCTGCTGGCACAAGATTAACTCCCGTTCCGTGAATTGGAGTGTAAACAATCTTCAAATCGTTATGTTTTGCAACTGCCTCTGGCGAAAGAGATAGCTTTTTAACCATATCTAAATACTTAGCATCTACATCTGCACCAATTGAAATAATCTTCCCACCACCAGCAGCAACATCACGTTTCACTTGGTCGATACTCTCAATTTTGTTAACTTCAGCAATGATATTATTATCGTGGGGGGCTATTACTTGTGCACCATCGTTCCAGTATGCTTTATAACCATTATACTCCTTAGGATTATGCGAAGCTGTAATCACTACTCCACTTTGGCAACCGAGCAGACGAATTGTAAAGCTAAGTTCTGGGGTAGGACGTAGGCTTTCGAACAGATAAACAGTAAAACCATTTGCTGCAAACACCTCAGCAGTAGTTTGCGCAAAAAGTTGGCTGTTATTGCGACAATCACAAGCGACAGCTACTTTAATTTCACCTTCAAACGATTGTTTGAGATAATTTGCCAAACCTTGAGTCGCCATCGAAACTGTATAGACATTCATACGGTTCGTTCCAACTCCCATTATTCCACGAAGTCCACCTGTTCCAAACTCTAGACTTCTGTAAAAACTCTCTGTCAACTCCTACTTTTGGTTTCAAATCAGGAGATAAATATATTCCTGTTTATGAAAAAGTTCAG
>CAMTOL010000222.1 GCA_947074135.1 uncultured Rikenellaceae bacterium | reverse complement strand
AGAGTTTTAAAAATTTTTACAACTCTTTTTTTGTGCTATAATCACAATAACTACAAAAAATAGTTGCACAACTATAAATAATAGTTATATTTGCAGTAGAATTTAGTTGCTAATTTTTAAAAGAGATAGAAAAATGGAAAAGTTAACACGTAAAGAGGAGGAGGTTATGCGACTCTTTTGGAAGAATGGGGAGTTGTTCGTTCGTGAGCTTTTGGAGTTTTACGATGAGCCTCGTCCGCATTTCAACACGCTTTCGACTATGGTTCGTTCGTTAGAGGCGAAGGGTTATGTTTCGCACACGAAGTTTGGGACTACTTATCGTTATGGGGCTGTAATATCGGAGGAGGAGTTTGGTCGTTCGACTATTAGGGGGGCTGTTAAGAGTTATTTGGGCGACTCCTATTTGTCGGCAGTTTCGGCGTTGGTCAAGGAGGAGAAGATAACTGTTGATGAGTTGAAAAATCTCATAGAGCAGATTGAAAAGGGTGAATAGAGATATGCGCTAACAAACTTTTAGAGAGGCTAATAGGTAAAAGTTTAGAACAAAGATGCATAAAAGTTTTTGGGTGATTTTTTTCAAAAAGTCACGATGAAAGAGGTTGCCTTAGAGCAAACAAAAACTCCCCTAAGCGCAAATCCGCAGGATTTGCAAGACTTGGGAGGAGGAACTTGCTCTGGCATAGATGGACTTCTTGGGCGGGTCGGGAAGTTCCGTTGGAATTTCTACTTCGGCGTTGCCGACCCGCCGTTCTAAGACCGCCTGACATCGCAGCTTTTTGGAAAAAGCTGCACCAAAAACTTTTGACGGAAACTACGTTTCCGATGATTTTTTTGATTGATTTTGATTTTTTTAATGATTTGAGTTCTTAGATTTTAAATTTCAGATGGGAACACTACTTATATATGTTGTTAAGGTTGCCGTTGTGATGGCGGTTTTTTACGTTTTCTACAGAGTGCTACTACGCAAAGAGAGCTTCATTAGAGTAAACAGAGCAGTGCTGGTTGCTACCTCACTAGCCGCCTTTGTTCTGCCCCTATGTGTAATCACACTCACTAAAACAATATTTATAGAACTACCATCAGAACCACTAAAGACCACCCTTGAACAAAGCACAACGCTCGGCACACTTCAATATACTGCCCAGACAGAAGAAGCCATTAACGAACCTATAAACTGGTGGACAGTTGGCGTAATCGCCTATGCTCTAGGAGTTTTTGCGGTACTCTACCACACAATTTACTCTATCATTGCCGTTCGACTTCTTATCTCAAAAGCACAAAGAGTTGCTAGTGACAACAACTCCAAACTCTACGTCACCGACCAACCAATTGCACCCTTTAGCTGGTTTAACTCAGTTGTAATTAGCGCAAATGATTATAAAAACGAAGAGGAGAGAGATGTAATCCTAGCCCACGAACGCTCACACATCGCTCTAAAACATAGCTACGACCTACTTGCTGCAAACCTATGCTGCGCCGTGCAGTGGTTCAACCCTACGGCGTGGATGCTACGTGAAGACCTCAAAGAGATACACGAATTCGAGGCAGATAGAACAGTAATACAAAGCGGTCACAACGCACGACAATATCAACTATTATTAATCAAAAAGGCTATCGGCAGTAAATCCTACTCCACTACCAATAGCCTAAATCACAGTACACTTAAAAACCGTATTACTATGATGTTAAAACGAAAATCGAGCGTAAAGAGCCTAGCAAAGCTCCTTTACATCGTCCCACTTGTTGGGCTATCACTTGTTGCGTTCTCACGCACTGTTACCGTAACCGAATACCTCGAAACGAAGTCGCAGGACAAAGTTACGCAAAATCCACAAAATGACCAAATTCCAAACTTTAAATTCAAACTTGTAGGTGGCGATAAGTCAACCGAAAATGGACGAGAAGTTGATGTTTACAGGGTTGCCGGAGATTTTGGGGAGCGCACCCACCCTACAACTGGCAAACTAGCTTTGCACACTGGCATTGACTTTGCCCTAAAAGAGGGAACACCAGTATATGCTGTTGCCAATGGTGTGGTCAAGAGTGCCAAACAAGATGGTGGCAAAGGCAATAGCATTGTCGTGGAGCATATCGGAGGCTACGAAAGCGAGTACAGCCACCTCTCGAAAATGAGTGTCAAAGAGGGTGATGCTGTAAAAGTAGAGCAGCAAATCGGCGAAGTTGGCAAAACTGGACTAGCAACCGGAACGCACCTACACCTAGAAATTCGCAAAGATGGCACCCCTGTTGATCCAATGCCACTACTCGTACCAGCTAAGAATAAGAGTAAAAGTAGTGCAAGTTCGGACAAAAAACAAACAATGATCTTGTCAGCAGTTGAGATTCGAATACCAATTAAGCTTGATAGCGAGAGCAATTACTATGTAGGCTCAAAAAACTGTGGATCGGATTTGTCGGCTTTCGAAGCAGCACTTCGTGAGAAAATAAAAGGGTTTGATGGAAACATTGTTGCTGATCTCGATATTGCACCCAAAGCTAAAATGGGAGCTGTGACCGACCTCAAACAGATACTCAGGGAGGTTGGAATAGTAAAAGTGCGGTATGGCTCAACTTCTAAAGGGGCTCAATCCACAATTGAGAACGATGAGGTAAGTCCAAAGACAATTAAAGGAAAGAGAATCGATATTAAAATCAGTGGCAATGGATTGATTCTAGTTGACGGCAAAAGACAAAATGTTGAAGACCTAGAAACAGTGTTTAATAGCTATACTCCCAAGAGCGATTACGTTGTAACAATTCAGGCGGACAGAGCTGCTGATATGGAGGCTTTTAACGAGATAATCAAGCAGTTGAACAAGGCTGATTTAAAACAGATTGTAGAACTCAATCCCACTCAACTTCGCCAGAAATAATAATAAAGTAGTTGGAATTGTGTCAAACTATGCAAAAAGGCTGTCATTTTGGCAGTCTTTTTTGTTCGGCATAGCTTTTGATACACTACGTGGCATTCGACCATTAAGGGTTTAAGAGTGACCCTACCGAGCATTGAAACAACAAAATACAATAACAATATAAAATCATTACTAGAATGAACGTTAAACCATTATCAGACAGAGTTTTGATAGAGCCTAAGGCTGCTGAAACTAAAACTGCAAGCGGACTATTTATTCCAGACACCGCTAAAGAGAAACCACTGCAAGGCACAGTTGTAGCCGTTGGACCGGGCAATAAAGATGTAACTATGGAGGTCAAAAAAGGCGATGTAGTGTTGTACGGCAAGTATGGCGGACAAGAGATCACTGTTGATGGCAAGGAGTATCTTATTATGAAACAGTCTGAGATACTTGCTGTAATTGGATAAAAGCTGGATAATCATTAAAAGTTTTTGGGTGTGAATGCGCAGCATTCAATCTAAGAAAGCTTTAGTTTTCGAAACCGTATCGTGTAAGGCGGCAAGATTGAATCGTCAAAAAGTCACGATG
>CAMTOL010000221.1 GCA_947074135.1 uncultured Rikenellaceae bacterium | reverse complement strand
AAGATAAGAGATGGAGAAGACAGAATGTAAGTGTACACATGACTTCACAAAATCGAAATGTGGTAGTAGTGAGAATAATAAATACAAATAGTCTTCATTATAGGTATAGGATAGACATTTTTTTTATTTTTTTTTTTTTTTTTTTTTTTCAAGCAGAAGACGGCATACGATATTGTAGCACTTTACAGCCCATCGGAGGTTAAAAATTTTAAAGAAAATTTTGCTAACAAAGGCTACAAAGGTAAATTAGCTGCCTTTGGCGAGGCCACAACTAAAGCTGCTATCGCCGAGGGTATTGGAGTTGATATGATGGCTCCCACGCCTCAATATCCATCTATGGCGGCGGTGATTATGGCATATTGCAAAGCCGAAAAGAACGGAGATGACCTATCTAACTTTGTCGTTGAAGGACTCAATAATGATGCTCATAGCGAGTTGATGAAAATGGCTGAGAAACGTAAATGTAAAGTTCGCAAAGCTACTTTGTCTTCTGCAACGATTACAAGAGGTGCCTCTAGAGGAGCTGCACCTGTTCGTTCTTCAGTGCGCTCTGCTACTCCTCGTGCAGTGTCGATTTCAGCTGCGTCGAAAACAATAGTTAAGAGTGGAACTTCCTCTTCGAGTAGAACGATTGCGTCTAAGTTGGTTAAAAAATAATATTTGAGTTCTCTCTAAAGTAGAAATGGGATTTGGGTTGCCAAAATATGCTCGTCTTTACCTAAGGCGCGATATTGAGGAGCTTTTCGCCAGAGGTAAATCTGTTGGAAGTAAGCCTTTGAAGTGCTATTTCTTGCCTGTGGTTGACGCTCCGAACTCGAAATTAATGGTCAGTGTACCTAAGAAACTTTTTAAACGAGCGGTAGATAGAAATTTATTGAAGCGGAGAATGAGAGAGGCGTTTAGGTTGAACAGAGAGTTGCTAGGTGATGGTGTTTATAGTGTCGGTTTGATATATACTAAACCTCATATTGCAGCTTATTCTGAAATTGAAAATTCGGTAAAAATTCTCTTGACGCAGATTGTTCAAAGAGGATAATAACGGTGAATATAATAATAGAAAGTGGTTGTTTTGAATATATTTCAAGATAACCACTTTTTTGTTTCTAAAGATACATATATTTCGAGCCAAAGAGTAAAACCCAAGCTGTGTGGCAAAGTTTACCAAGCGCAACTGCTAGAGCTCAAAACCCTCTCCATCTTTCTATTTATTGACTATTGTGACCTAAACTCGCACCGCAAAATCGTTCGCTGCCTTTAACTCCACTCAACGGCTAAAGATAGTTGTTGATGTCGATTTTGTGTGGCATTAAATGCTCAACCTTCGCCCCAAAATGATACAGTTCGCGAACCGCCGACGAACTAATATGTAAATGTTCGCTTTGAGTTAATAGATAAACAGTTTCAATAGCCGGATAGATACTCCTATTGAGTGCTTCAATAGCTCTTTCAAACTCCAAATCCTCGCTATTACGCAACCCGCGAATGATGTGCGTAGCTCGTTGAGCCTCGCAAAACTCAGCAGTCAATCCCTCGTAAATCTTTACCGTTATCCTTGGCTCTTTTGCGAAAATATCCTCAATCAAACATAATCGGTTTTGTGGTGTCAAAAACCCCTGCTTATTTGGATTTATGCCAACGCCAATAAATAGACGGTCAAAGAATGTCAACGCTCGACGTGCTATCGACTCGTGACCAGCTGTAAAAGGATCGAATGACCCGGGAAATATCGCTACTTTCATGTTTGTTAGTGATCAAGTAATTAGGTGATCCGTTTTTTTAGTGATCACTTGATCAATTGATCACTCGAACTCCAAAAAAGTTTGGTAAAGTTAAATATTTTTTCTACTTTTGCAGCCACTTATTCGAAATAATGACGTTGTTTGAATAACAGCAACTCGAAATGAACGTGTTTCAAAGGGTCAAATTACATTGTGGGTCAATAAGCAATTTAGAGCAAAGATAGGTATGAATTACCAAAATGCTCCAAAAAATCTAAGAAAAAATGGCAACTAAAATCCGTTTGTCACGTCACGGTAAAAAAGGATACGCTTTTTACCACATCGTAGTAGCTGACTCTCGCGCTCCACGCGATGGTCGTTTTATCGAAAAACTAGGTACTTACAATCCTAACACTAATCCTGCAACTATCGAATTGAACTTCGATAACGCAGTTAGCTGGATTGGTAAAGGTGCTCAACCAACTGACACTGCTCGTGCAATCCTTTCGTACAAAGGTGTTATGATGATGCATCACTTGAACGGTGGTGTTAAAAAAGGCGCTCTTACTGCTGAACAAGCTGAAGCTAAATTCGATCAATGGTTGAAAGATAAAGAGGCTAAAGTTCAAGCTAAAAAAGATGGTCTTAAAGCAGATGCTGTAAAAGATGCTAAAGCTCGTATGGCTGCTGAAACTAAAGCTAAAGAGGAGAAAGAGAAAGTTGTAGCTGCTAAATTGGCTGCTGCTGCCGCTGTCGAAACTAAGGAAGAGGCTGTAGAGGCTGTAGAAGATGCTATCGAAAACGCAGAAGCTGCTGAAGAACAAGCTGAAGCTGCTGCTGAAGTAGTTGCTGAAGAGTCAGTTCAATAATAATTGAAAGTGGAATATAACGCCAGAGCTAGTCGTGCTGTCGATGCTACTCACAAAGTTGGGCGCATCACAAAACAGTATGGAGCAGAGGGCGAAGTGGTAGTAAAACTTTACGATGCACTAGATGCACGTGAGTTTGCTGCTCGAACTAATAAAGAGCCGCTATGGATTGAAATAGAATCCATAGCGACTCCTTTTTTTGTGGCTAGTGCTAAGAATCAAGGCGTAGGAGCTTCTGTTGTCGTTTTCGATGAGATTGATACAGAGCAAAAAGCGAAAATGCTTATTGGTAAAGAGGTGTATCTAGAGAGTGTGAAGGTCAAGCGTGAAAGAGCAACTGACTGGGATATGCTCGAAGGTTATACGTTCGAGGATGTGACCTCGGGAGTCGAGGGTGTAATTGTCGAGATAATTGACAACTCGCTAAATCCCCTGCTTTTTATTAAAACGAGCAAAAATGAGGAGTTCTATGTCCCGTGTGCCGAGGATTTGATAGTGAGTTTCGATGAGAAAAATAGACTTATTAGTTTTAAGCTCTTAGAGGGATTTTTTAATCACTTTTAGAGTCGCAACTACTATCATTTATAATATTTTATTAATTTAGACAGGCTTTGTAAGTCTGTCTTTTTTAATTTTTTTAACTGTCTGTAAAATATTGTTGTATCTTATTGTGAAAAATTACAAAAAAGGGTTTGGGGAGTAGAAAAAGTTCTATATCTTTGGTAGTCCGTTAGTGTTAATTGAAAAACAAATAACTAAAAATATATAAAGCTATGAAAAAAAAAAATTTCTCGGAAGGTCCTTGTATCTTGCCTAGCACCGCAATCAACAAGTCCGCCGCTGCAGTACTTGACCTGAAGTGATGCTCGCTGTTCCTTATCTAAATACGCCCAGCTAT
>CAMTOL010000220.1 GCA_947074135.1 uncultured Rikenellaceae bacterium | reverse complement strand
AAGATAACGACCGGTAAGAGCAGCTGTAGAAAGGTAGTAGACCAATTTATACTGCCAAAATGTCAGTGAATCAAAGCCGTTAACCTTGAATTGAAAGATTATAACATCGTCGAAACGGTCAATCTGCCATTTGACATCTTCGGCAGTTTTAGTTGCATTAGTTGCGAAACCAAACATAAAAAATGCCATAGCTGAAAGTAAAAAAGTTTGTTTCATTATTGAATTTATAAGTTTGTTTGACAACAAAGGTATAAAATTTGTGAAAAATTACTAACTTTGTTCAATATTGTTATTTAGTTTTATTTGTTAGATATAGCTCTGTTTTGTGTTGGGATTGGTGCGCTAGTAGAGTGTTCGTATGTTCAACCGTAAATATAAATATATTTTTTAGAGATTAATATTAAATTTGTCAGTTATGGATAAAGAATTGCTAATTAAGGTTCTATCTACGTCAAATAGGGTGGTTTTACCTGGTTTTGGGGCTTTCCTTCGCAAAGCTAAAACCGAACAACTTATCTTTAGTCCTTTTCTTAAAAGTGATGACGGTTATTTGCGTTCGGTTGTAGAACAGGAGTATGGTGTTGCAGGAGATGACGCTTCGCATATTATTGAGGAGTTTGTAGCGCATATAAAAGATGTGCTTTCTTCAAAAAGTAGATTCTATATAGAGGGCGTTGGTACACTTTTAGTTGATGACAATGGAGCAATTGCTATGGTGATGGATACATCAAAGCAAATTCCTGCTTCATTCGCAACTGACCCTACCCAAAAAGAGCCGATAGCTCAACCTCAACCACAAGTTCAGGCACACTCTTTTAGTGGCTTTGGAGCAACACCTCAAACGCCAGTGACGCCCCAACCAATTTCGTCGCCTAGAACACAGTTAGCACAACAACCAGAACCGCAACAAACACCTGTTATTCCACCTGTTAATAGAGTACCTCAACCTCAGCGACCTGTTGTCCAACCTCAAGCTACACAGGGAACTGTGCAGAATGATTTTGTGCGTCCAGCACAGCCTCCGCTCTCGGTGAAAGGAGCTCAGCAAGGCTCTCAGCAGCAACAACAACAGCAAGTTGGACAACCTCAGAACCCACAAAATAATATTAATAGTGTCAATCAGCAGCGCCCTATTCAGAGTGGTGCAGTTGGTGCGCAAAGAGAAGGTCAATCTTCTGTTACTAGAGAGGGTCAACCTCAACGACCTGTCAGAAAACCTATGCCAGTGGTTAAGAAAAAACAGAAAGGCAAAGGTGATATTTGGTTAATTATTGCTATTGTAGCAGCGTTGCTTGTTATAGCTCTATTTATTTATAGTTTTATCGTCAATAATCAGATTAATGCCTTTGAGCTTTAGTTAATCTTTGGGTTGACTAGAGTGAATAGATAAAATCTATAACGTTTTCTTTGTTAGCAAATTGCTCTATCGAAGGACATTGTGCTGTTCCAAAGTTCTCTTTAGTGGCAATGTGTTGAACTTGTTGTATGTCAATTTGTTCTGTGTTGCTATAATATTTGTAACTAAAAACAGCGAGTTGCCCTGTTTTATGAGGTGTAAGAATGGAGTGTTCGCAATCTATAAATTCCTCTCCTTTGAGGGTTCGAAGTGCTTTTTGGTAGTTATAACACTCTTTCCAAGGTTTTGGTAGTTCGATTTTGCTTTGCGATAGTGCGGAAGCTAGGTTAGTGAAATTGTATTCCGTGGGTACGAAAAGTTCTGTGACGCTGCGACACCCCATCGATGAGTGCAGTAGCATATCTTTAGTTAATTCATTAAGCTCATTTTTGTTTTCAGTGCCATCTAGAATAGCAATTGAGTGCATCGAGCCTCGACTTAAGATTGGAGTGTTAGGATATTTGCTTTCGATTAATTGACAGGTTGAATCGCTACCCATAATGAGTATAGCATCGATATTAGTAAAGTTATCAATCGACTCCACAATTTCGACTTCTGCTAACTCGTCGAAAATATGCATCAATGGATCTTTGCTAGATGGTTTTAACTTGACTCTACAACCGGATATTAGTGCGTAAAACATATCTCCAAAACCAACGAATGGTATATTTCCTGCGCATACAACACCGATATCTTTGTTTCGAGGAGTGTTGGTAATCCCACGTTTCGAACAAAAAATATTTACCTTTGTTTCGTCCAAAAATTGAGATATAATAGCATTTTTTGCAAACTCAATAGAGTGCAGAGTAAACCAGTGGTTTTGCTCAAGTGCTAATTGTGTCAACTGTTCGAAACGAGAAGAGTTGAAAAGTTGTTTTATCTTTGTAATCATAGAGCAAATATACTACCTTTGTTTCTAATTTCACAAAATTGATAGTTATGGATATCAAATCTAATAAAGTAGTTGCGATTATTCCAGCTCGATACGCTTCGACCCGTTTTCCAGGTAAACCTCTTGCTCGGATTGGCAATAAAACAATGATACAGCGAGTTTGGGAGCGTGCTGGTGAGGTTTTCGAACACCGCTTTGTAGCTACTGACGATAGTCGAATAGCTGATGAGGTGAGTAGTTTTGGCGGAGTAGCAATTATGACTTCGAGTGATCATCCCAGTGGAACGGATAGAGTTGCAGAGGCTGTTTCAAAGCTTGATTTTGAGCCTGAGGTTATCGTCAATATTCAAGGTGATGAACCATTTATTGCAGTCGAACAGCTTCGAGCGTTAATTGATTTGTTTGATGACTCAAAGTGCGATATAGCGACTCTTGTTCAGCCCTTTTCGCCTCAAGACGATATTTTCAATCCCAATGCAGTAAAGGCTGTTCGTGGTTGTAATGGTTATGCTCTCTATTTTTCTCGCTCGGCAATTCCTTTTTACCGAGGTGTTGAGTCCGAGCGGTGGGGTAGCCAACACACCTACTACCGCCATATTGGAATGTATGGTTATAGGTGTAATGCACTTAGAGAGATTGTTAAGTTGCCTATTTCGGAGTTGGAACGGGTGGAGAGTTTGGAGCAGTTGCGTTGGTTAGAGAATGGCTATAGGGTTAAAACCGCCATTACACATCACACCTCAATAGGGGTAGATACACCAGAGGATTTAAAGAATGTCGAGAAACTATTTTTGTAATAAATCGGCTTATTTGATTTATAATGAGTTATTGTAATATATTTTAATGTCTATTTTTACTGTCTAAATTTTTAGAATAAAAATTTATTTGTAAATTTGTGTATGAATTGAACTAAGAAGTTTAATTTATGGCTCAGATTTTGCAGTCTATTTTATTGCTATTCTATTTTTTTTGTGTTATAATTTTTACTGTTGTAACACACCCTCTTTCAATAAATCTTAATTTACACAATATGCAGGAAGAATTGATGGGTAAAAAATTACCCGAATTACGTTTTATTGTTGAAACTTTGGGAGTGAAACTTCCTAAAAAGTTTCTTAAAAAGGAGGATATAATAGGACTTATTGAATCCTCTTTCAAACGTGGAAAATATCACGACGTCACCCATACTAAACAACACAAAACCCCACGTACAC
>CAMTOL010000219.1 GCA_947074135.1 uncultured Rikenellaceae bacterium | reverse complement strand
TTCTTCTGATTTGTTATCGCAACTCATCATTAGAGTTGTTGAGAGTATTGCTACAAAAAAGTATTTCATCAAAAAAAGGAATTAAGGTTTATTATCTAGTACAAAAGTACTCCATAATCTCCTTAATTCCTAATTTGAGAACATTTTAAGCTCGCCTATTTGATCTCTATTTCTTAGGGGTTAGAATATACATCAATATGTCGTGCCCCTCCACAGTTGCGTTAATTGGTTTAGCAGTAGTTGCCGTTTTTTTAGATTTAGTCTTTGTTTTAACGTTTGTTTTAGCCCAAACGTTTTTAATTTCGTACTCTTTAGTATCGAAGTTGGTAGATAGTTTCGATACTTCGTCGTCAGTGAAGTTATATCTCTGCCAGTCGATAGTCACATTGCGACTCTCGGTATTACGATTCAAGACTGCCATTGCCCAACGATTGTCGGTTAGCGGTTTGAACCAATACTCAACACCCTCGTTTGCGCTATGTTTTAGAGCCTGAACCCCCATTGGGTCTTGATTTACAGCAATTGCGTCAGCGTTAGTGATAATGGCAAGTGTTTCGTCGCTCATAGTGCGAATGTCGTTACCTAAAATCAATGGAGCAGCCAACATACACCACATAGAGAAGTGTGAGCGATCTTCAGCTTCGGTGAAGCCGTTACCAACCTCCAGCATATCTGGGTCGTTCCAGTGTCCTGGACCAGCATATTTACGCAAATCAACTTGAAGGTCAAGGATTTGAAGAACGCCTAGTGCAGTCCAATCTCCTTGACTTACATTGCCGTCATACGAGAGGCAGATATCGCCAGTCGTGCGCCATAAATGACCAACCTCTGAAGCCCACTCCCAAGGTTTAGAGTGCCCCCATTCGCACATACTAAGCACAATAGGGCGACCAGCCTTGCGAATTGCATCACGAATTAGTGTGTAAGCTCCAACTGGGTTAACGTTTTCAGTTTTACACCAGTCGTATTTAAGGTAGTCCACACCCCAACGAGCATATTGTAGTGCATCTTGATATTCGTGCCCAAGGCTACCCAAACGACCTCCGCAAGTTTCGCAACCAGCGTCTGAGTATATACCAAATTTAAGTCCTTTTGAGTGAATGTAGTCCCCCAGTGCTTTCATTCCCGATGGGAAGCGTTTAGCGTCGGCTTGTATAAATTCGTTTTCGTCGCGCACTGCTCCGTGCCAACAGTCGTCGAGGTTTAGGTATTCATAACCAGCATTCAAAAGTCCTTTTTCGACCATAGCATCAGCCATCTCTTTGATAAGTGTTTCGTCAATTTCGCACGCAAATTTGTTCCAGCTATTCCAGCCCATAGGCGGTGTTTGGGCAAGTGATGAGAATTTTTGTGCCATTGCGTTACCGCTCCATAAAATCAGAGCACAAAACAGCAATGATACTAGAGTTTTAGTTCTAATCATAATGTTAGTTAAGTTTTATGTGGTTTATATTGCGGGTAGCTTTTTTTGAATTGTCAATGGGCAGTTGATAATTGACAATGTTTTTTGTTGGTACTATTAGTACTCTGTAATTGTCAATTGTTCATTATTCTTATGGCGGTGCAAGAGATGTCGTCGCGAGGATAGTATTTCTCGTTCTCAACTGCCTTCTCGACCACTCGTGCAGCCAACTCTGTCGCAGTAAGTGTACTACTGCTTCTAAGCGATATAATCTTTTCGATGAAGTGTCCAAGCGCAGTACTTCCCCAGCCCTTTGGCATAGAGTCGGTTCCTAGTCCGCTTTGAGTCACACCATCGCTGCAAACAACAATAGTGTCGCCCTCTTTGAGTGTTACTTCGCTTATGAGTAGCTCCTTTGTTTGACCTTTATATTCAATGTCAATCACATCCCAGTCAACAATTAGAGGCTCATTACCTCGGAAGATTAATGTTGGTGGGTTGTCATACTCTACTATAATGGTTTTATTGGATAGTTTATTGACATCGATTAATGTAAAAGTGGAGTAGCCGATGCCTCGAACCGAGCAGAGTGGTAACCTTGAAGCAAGAGTTTCAACTACTCGTGTAATTGATTTTTTGCCCATATATTCGCTCATTACAATCTCGCAGGTCAGTTCGCTCAAAACATTTGCTTTTGGACCGTGACCCATACCGTCGCTATGGACAATAATAGTGCGTTTTCCAACGTCTTCGCGCAGGAAACTGTCACCGCAAAGGCTTTCGCCATAGCAATTTACGCTCTGATAATCAACCTCTATCATTTATTGTGATTTGTTGGTTTGTGGTTCGTTGGTTGTAAAAAGAAAAAAAAATCAGATCATAGATTACAATTGACAATTATTCATTGTAGCCTAGTTTTTTGAGTTTTGCTGTGCTATCACGCCAGTTGTCCTCGACCTTGACGAAAATTTCGAGAAAAACTTTTTTACCCAAAAATATCTCTAAATCTTTTCGTGCTTCAGTACTCACACGCTTTAGCATCGATCCGCCCTGGCCAATAATAATACCTTTTTGCGACTGGCGCATAACAAGTATAACGGCTGAAATACGGTCCAAAGTTGGTGACTCCTCATAATTTTCTATAATAACTTCTGTGCAGTAGGGAATCTCCTTTTCGTAGTGGAGTAGAATCTTCTCTCTAATTATTTCGCTAGCAAAATAGCGCAATGAGCGGTCTGTAAGTGTGTCCTTGTCAAAGAAACCTTCGCCCTCAGGCAACATCTCTTTGATTCGGGGCAATAATTGTTCCACTCCAAAACCAACCTTTGCCGAGATTGGAAGTATTTGCGCTTCTGGTAACAACTCTCGCCACCTGACAACTAAGTTCTCGAGCTGCGCAGGATCAGATATGTCAATCTTGTTGATAATAAGAATAGTAGGTATTGCGCTAAGTCGTACCTTTTCGATAAAGTCGATGTTTTTATCAATCTTTTCGACAGTGTCGGTTACATACAATAGTACATCGGCATCGCTCAACGCTCCAACGCTGTACGATAACATCGACTCTTGTAGCTTGTACGACGGTTTGATAACTCCCGGAGTGTCCGAATAGACAATCTGAAAATCCTCGCCCGAAACGATGCCCATAATTCGGTGTCGTGTCGTTTGCGATTTACTAGTTATAATACTCAATCGCTCGCCTACTAACGAGTTCATAAGCGTTGATTTACCGACATTTGGGTTTCCTACTATATTTACAAATCCAGCTTTATGTGCCATAAAAAAAAGAGTATATTATTTTAACAAAGTAACTAAAAAACAACTAGAATAACAAACATTGATTAACTTCAAATTGAAAAAACTCTGTTTCAACCCAAAACAAAGAGAGTATTACAACTAATGATGATATGTTGATAGTGTCTGTAAGCGTCTGTTTTGTCGTGATTTTGTTTGTTGTGTGTGGTGTTAGTCTATTACAATTTCGTCTGCAAATATCCCGTTTACGTATCCACCACCAGGTAGCCTCATAAATGTTGGTGGCTTTAGTCAACACACTCGTACTGATCCTTTTGTTTGTTTTGTGACTTGTACTGTTCGTCTCCCGATACCTCTTTT
>CAMTOL010000218.1 GCA_947074135.1 uncultured Rikenellaceae bacterium | reverse complement strand
AAAACAAAACACATAGCATACATAACAACAGACAAATATACACGAAAAAAAAAATAAAAAAAAAAAATCTTAATGTTATAGTAGTAGTTTCGTAACGCTTTTATAATACATCAAAACTACCTTCGCAGAGTCAAATTAGAACTAAATATATTTATAAAGAAAAAAAAAATTACTCTCAAACGCTGCACTTATTGCGATAACACCACTAGCAAATAACCTGACAATTGCTAGTAACCTCAAACTAAACAATGACCCCAAAACCCAAATTAATGATAATAAACAAAAAACAGGTTCTATTGGAGGTAGAGTAGTAGATATTAACAAAGAACCACTACCTGGCGCTGTAGTGATTATTGAATCACTAAATGTTGGGGTCGCAGCTGATGAATATGGATACTTCTATATACCTAATATTCCTGCCGGAACACACAAAATTAAAGTCTCTTATGTCGGATTTGAACCATACTTTACAAATATTAACATCCAACCTGGTTCGTCTATCGAAGCTATATTCGATATTAGTGAGGGTGTGATTGTACTTGGAATTGAAGTCTCTGGTATTGTTAGCGGTCGCCGTAAAGCACTGCAACAACAAAAAGCATCTATGGGAGTAGCTAACATTATCTCTGCTGACCAAATGGAAAGATTTCCTGACCAAAATATTGGTGATGCACTCAAACGTATTCCTGGTATAAACGTGCAATATGACCAAGGAGAAGCCCGTTTTGGACAAATTCGTGGAACTTCACCTGATATGAGCTCTGTTACTCTTAACGGAAACCGTACGCCTTCTGCTGAAGGTTCAACTCGTGCTGCCCAACTTGACTTGATTCCTGCGGAAATGATCCAAACAGTTGAAGTCAATAAAGTTGTTACTGCTGATATGGACGGTGATGCGATTGGAGGTTCTGTGAATCTAGTAACCAAAAGTGCACCTTCTAAATCGCTCCTTAACTCCTCAATTGCTATGGGTTACAACCCTATATCTGGGAAAATGACCTTCAATGGATCATTGCAAGCAGGTAAACGTTTCTTTAATAATAAATTTGGAGCAATGTTAGCAGTATCATACAACAACAACCCTGGTGGATCTGATAATATTGAGGCAAAATGGAAACAAAATAAAAATACGGGAGAAGCATATATAAGCGAATTTCAAATTAGACAATATTTTGTTCATCGTGAACGACAAAGTTATTCGTTGTCTCTTGACTATCAATTTAATGCAAATAACCGAATTGAAGCTAAAGGTATGCTAAATATTAGAAATGACTGGGAAAATCGCTTCAGATTAACATATCGTGATATATCAGCACCAGATGCAGACGGTAATGTAACATCGTACCTTAGACGCCAAACAAAAGGTGGGGGAAGTAATATTAAAGACGCCCGCTTAGAACGACAAAATACACAAAGCTATAACATTAAAGGTGAACATCATATTTCAAGATTGACTATTGACTGGAATCTTGATTATGCTACTGCATCTGAAAATCGCCCAAATGAACGTTATATCGGCTATGAGTCAGACAAAAAGAACCCATTTAGATTCAAAGCAGATTATTCTAATGGACTAAAACCAATCTTTACTCCTCTGAATCCTAGCCAAATGGAGTTAAACTCTACAAACTTTAAGAAACGACAAGAGTTTACTGAATCGTTTAAAGTGATATCTGAGCAGGAACTTAAAGGGACTCTCAATTTTACTCTAAATCTGGCAAAAGGAGAGTTTGCTAATAATTTGAAACTCGGTTATAAAATTCAGAGTAAGGATAAGAAAAATAACATTGAATTCTATGATATAGAACCACTTGCATCAGAATTTAATAACGTTACAATGAATAACATTGTAAATCAAACTAGATCTAACTTTATGGCAGGTCCATATAGTGCAGGAGAGTTTGTTAGTAAGAGCTATTTAGGTGGTTTAGATCTAGATAATGGAGCACTGTTCTCGCGTACCAGAAACGAACTTAAAGAGGTAGGACAGTATAAAGGACGTGAAGTGATTAACGCTGGTTTCTTGCGTTTTGACCAGAAACTTGGCTCTAAAGTAGATATGGTTGTTGGTGTTCGCATCGAGAATACATTGCTTGACTATTCTGGATTTAACTTTGATGTTGATAAAGATGATAATGTTGTTATAACACCTACTTCAAGTAAACGCAATATTAATAATGTTCTTCCTTCGTTATTAGTGAAATATACACCAGCAGAGAATGTTGTGCTACGTGGCTCTTATACAAACACTATTGCTCGCCCTAAATTTTCTCAACTAGTACCAGGGGATTTAGCTAATATCTCAGACGATGCGCTTACTCAGGGTAATCCAAACTTAACCAATACATTAGCTCACAACTTTGACCTAATGGCGGAGTATTATCTTCCTAATGCTGGTATTTTGTCAGCAGGTGTGTTCTATAAAAATATAAATAACTTTATTGTAGATGCCCACTTGGTTGATGTCGAGGTTAATGGTCGTATGTGGAGTGATTATTATCGCCCAGTTAATGCAGGTAATGCATATCTGTTCGGAGTTGAAGCTGCATTGCAAACTGACCTTGCTTTTATTACTCCTGCACTGAAAAACTTTGGGGTTTATGTGAACTATACGTTTAATCTATCTCAAGTAACTCAACTTACAGACCCTCTTTTTGCTCATCGTGATCCATCTGAACTACCATTGCCAGGTACTCCAAAGCATATCTTGAATGCCTCTCTTTACTATGAAAATAAATTCCTGTCGGCAGCACTATCTTATAACTTTGCAAGTGCATTCTTAGATAATGAAGAGATGGGACTTACTGCATTTGAAGATAGATACTACAATAAGGTAAACTACCTTGATTTCAATGTGTCGGTTAAGGCTACTAAATGGTTGACTGTATTTGGAGAGTTGAACAATATTCTCACTCAACCACTACGTCATTATCAGGGTCAATAAGATAGAGTAATGCAACCAGAATACTATGCTCTTAATGGTCAGCTTGGAGTTAAAATTAAGTTTTAATATGATACTAACGCATCTATAAAAATATTAAAAGTTCCTTTAATTAAAGTATAGTTGTTTGTTAATATTTGGCAAGCAACTATACTATTTTGAATAAAAACATAAAAAACAAATAATAATGAAACGCTTATCTTTTTCTGCTATTTTTAGTCTAATAGCTCTATTGCTATTTCAACAACCTCTTTTTGCTCAAGTAGTTGAACTTGATGCTAGCCTGCCAAAGACGGATAACTATATCTTTGTCGTAACCGATGCAGGTCGCAATGGATCGTTCGATCAGCGTACGATTGGAGATGTGATGGGTAGGTATGCCGACTCACTTGGAGTGGAATTTGTACTTAATTGTGGTGATATGTTTCATTACGATGGTGTTCAGAGCCTTCAAGACCCTCTGTTTATGACCAATTATGAGTTAATTTATCGTGCTGGAGAGCTTCAATGTCCTTGGTGTGGATTGTTGGGTAATCACGAGTATAGGGGTAGTACCGCTGCGGTTATGGATTTCACGAATGTAGCACTTCGTTGGAATGTTCCATCTAGTTATTATGGCAAAACCATTCAGT
>CAMTOL010000217.1 GCA_947074135.1 uncultured Rikenellaceae bacterium | reverse complement strand
CTCAACCTGGCCATTGGTGGCGATTGGGGAGGTTCACAAGGCATCGACAACTCTATCTTCCCTTGCACAATGGAGGTTGACTACGTCAGAGTCTATCAAAAGAAGAAATAACTACATAGATTAATTTCGATTGCTTTTAAATTATTTAGAACCGTTGAAAAACCATTCAAACAGGATTTTCAACGGTTTTTCTGATAGATAATCACTTGAAAAGGCACGCTCCGTCACTGCAATTATGCAGCAACAGAGCGCATTATCAAAGACACCTAGTTACCTACTTCTCTTTATTAGCTACATAGCAGAAGCTGCCTTCATTGCAATCTTGCTCAAACGAGTTGCTTGCTTAGTCGTCATACTACTTTTGGCATTTTCTAACCTAGAAGCGAGACTACTAACTTGGTCAAGCAGACTCATACTCTCGGTCATAGCGTCCATATCGCCACTTTGAGCCTTTTTAGCCAATTTAACATAATCATTCATATATTTCTCATAATCATCCAATAGCGAGTCCCACTCCTTTGACGAAGATTTGCTTGATGATGATGAGGATGAGGATGAGGATGAGCTATTTGACAAAGGGTTATCTCCGTCAAGCATCGTAATAGCAGACATAATCTTGAAGGTCAATTTTTTACTCTTAAAGCATTCACTCTCAAGGCTCCATGTTACAACACCCTCTTCGCCTTCTTCTAATTCGAACAAAGCTGATACATCATTATGAGAATATTCTAGACCAGGTTTTTTATCCAAAACCACCATTCCATTTTCATCTTCAATACTTATACCCATTCCCACTTTACACATATCATTTGGTCCTGATATTGTAGAGTAGCCTGTTAGCTCTCGGCCTTCATTAAAGTCAATTTCCACGTTTGTTCTTTTGAATTTTACTGAAATAGTAGTATTCCAACTCCTTTCAATAGTGTAATCCTGTTGAACTACCTCAAAATATGGGGAAAGTTTCCCCGAAACTTTTGTTGAAGATGGAGAGAATGTAGATTTTTCATTTTCTGCAGATCCTCCGCAGACAGTTAAGGTAATAGTTGTGATAGCTAATAGTGCAGTAGCTAAGATTTCATTGTTTTGTAGTTTTAATAATAAACACTATTGTTTTTGTGTATTTTCAGCAATTTCTTCGAGTTTTAGGTATTTGCCAAATGGCAATACAACTAACACCTCTTTTACTAATGACAATACAAAAGGAGCTATATAGGAGATCAAAATAACGGTAAAGAACGTTAAGAACCCGTCATCAAACAGTCCATAAAGCGCTATTAAAAAACCTACTACGTACGAAATGAAGATCAAACCATCGAAAAACATTCGCAGCCAATTCAATACAACAGCCTCCGACTTTCTAAGGCTAATCATAATTCCGTGACCCTCGAATAGTTTACCTAGTCGTACCGTTGTTGCCACCCATACACTCCAAGGCAGAATAAACAACCCAGCCAAGATGTTGACAACAAGAAATGCTAACAAAGCATTAAGAAATCTTTTGAATGTAAAATTGTGTTCCATAGTTTAATTTTTTTTAGTTAATCAAAAGAGTATGTCCCTTTTTCTGAGAGCAAATGTAAAGAACTTATTTGGCTCGAATACAATGTTCTGTAGTCCTTATTAGTCCAAATTTTGATTATTTGTTATAGTGTAACTACATTTGCAATGTAAAAACCTGATACTATGGATAAGAAAAGCCCTGAAATTGTTGCGCTGCGCAACATAATCGAACAATCGGTAGAGAAAGTAATGAAAACCCCCTCAGACTTCGACTTTCTGAGCGGTGTGATTTGGGAACGTTTGCACGAATACATCTCGCCCACGACGCTCAAACGCACGTAGGGATACATTGGCGGAGCGGCAACAATCCGCAACTCAACGCTTGTGATACTCGCAAAATTCGCTGGCTACAAGGGATGGGAAGATTATTTACAGCAGTTAGGCGAAAACTCAGACACCGAATCCAAATTTTTCGACGGGGCTACGATTGATGCCTCAAAATTGAGCGCAGGTGATATTGTGGAAATTGCGTGGAGTCCTAATCGGCATTGCGTTTTCAAGCACTTAGGCAACTCTAAATTTGAGGTCATCAGCACAGAAAACTCAGAATTACGCACAGGTGACACCTTAGAGGCGCACTACTTTATCGAGGGAGAACCACTATATATAAACAACCTCCGACGAGGCGAAAATCCTCCGACTGGCTACCTGTGTGGCAACAAAAATGGGCTATCGATGGTCAAACTATCTATCGGGTAGAGTGTCTATGATCTTTTGCCACTCCATAAAGTAGCGACCCCTCATTACGGCAAGCCTATTTTCAAGGTCGAAATAAAATTCAGTATCTGACTCAATATCAGATAAAACCTCCTCGCGAAACACCGCATAAACTTGAGTTTCATTGCTTTGCTCCAAGAAAATTCGGAATTTATCGTAAGCCTGCATCTTGTTTTTTGAACTCTTGGCAACATCTATCATCGGCTCATAAAGTTGTGCCAAAAACTGCTGTATTGTGTCAATCTTTTGCAGTTCCATCTCCTTTTGTGGGTCGATTTTAGGGTTTGATAGACTGTCAATCAATACTTTTTGACTATCAATATAACCGCTCACTCTGCTAGCTCCAATCACAACGCCTGCCCCAAGAACTGCAAATAAAATCAAGACAGATAATAGTCTAATCATAGATTTGCGCGCTTTGATTGCAGCTGCAATTTGTTCGCAGTTGGCGTATCGCTTTTCACGGTCGGCTTGAGAGGCTTTTTGCGCTACAAAACCGCACACTTCCAGCTCTTTAAACATACAGTCAACAGCGTAAATATCAACTCGATTGTCGATTTTGACATCAGTTGTCAGCTGTTCGGGAGCGGCATATTTGCGGCTGCCGGCAGGCTGTTTTAGAACGGCATATTGGTCGGTATCAGAGAGCCCAAAGTCTATAATTTTAAGATTTTCTGCATTTCTTGTAATAAGGATATTGTCAGGCTTTAAATCTCTATGAATAACGCCTTTTTTATGCAAATATCCCACTGCATCGAGCAGTTGCAGTGCAATGCGTTGTCGCTCTTTTTTTGACGGACTTTTAGCTATCCACTCTTTTAGTGTAATACCGTCAATATATTCGAGTACTATGCAGCTGCCAATCTTCGAGTCATTCTCTTTGCCGACAGTACCGATAACATTTGGATGGTCTAGCGTAATACCGAGGTCGAACTCTTTTTTTAGCAGTTCGACATAGATTGGACTCTCTTTAAACTCCTGTTTTAAACCTTTGAGAATAAACCACTTGCCGAACCGTTTAGCTTTGACTATAACGTTGTGGTTGCTTTTGGCAATTTCGGTATAGTCGCTAAACTAGTCGGAAACGTTGCTGCATTTAGTCGTAATAATTCCAGAACTTGAATTGCTATTCATCCGCTACAATAAACGGAAAAGATTATGTTATATTACCTTCGATTCTCGTATAAATTGATCCACGACTACTTTAGTCGATGTATATCGCTAAGGGTTGTGTCGTGGACCGTAAAGTACTAGCCACCGCCATTTTTATCTTAACTTTCCGACAGTGTTCCACAATGTT
>CAMTOL010000216.1 GCA_947074135.1 uncultured Rikenellaceae bacterium | reverse complement strand
AACAGGAGGTGGTGATTTGTGGAGGGTGTCGAATTTATGTTCGAGTTAAGAGGTTGTGTGTATGCAGAACGTTCTAACGAGGCGCTCGCCCCAAGCAAAGTTTATGATTGGTGCATCTTCCTATGATGATATGGGTCACTATAACACAGCGCTCTATATTGATACTGCAAATGTGGTAGCATATCATAAAGGGAAGTTAGTGCTAGGGGTTGAGGTTGTGCCACAATGGGCTATGGCTTTTGCTGAAGCTATTGATTTAGGAGGTTATGTTGGGTCGTTGGGTAAAGGCGAACAACGAATGGTTGTAGAGAGTGGAGGCGTTGGAGTTGGTGCTGCTATCTGTTACGAGAGTATTTATGGCGAGTATATGAGCGAGTTTGTTCAGAATGGAGCTGAGTTTTTGGCTGTTATTACTAACGACGGTTGGTGGGGTAATACGCCTGGATATCATCAACACTTTGCATTCTCGCGTCTAAGAGCTGTTGAGAATCGCCGATGGGTGGCTCGTTCAGCAAATACGGGAATTTCGGGTGTAATTAACGCTCGTGGCGAGGTGTTGGAGTCGTTGGGTTGGGATACTAATGGGGTGATTAATAGTGAGGTGGGATTAAACAGCGAGCAGACTTTTTATACGCTTTGGGGTGACATTGTTGTTCGCCTTTCGATGTATGTTTTTTCGCTATCTTTGCTATATGCTTTTGCAATGCACTTTAAGCGTAAAAATAAGCTAGTTGAATAACTTAAGGCTAAATGTTTTTGAGGGTTGCGAATTGTTCTGTTTTGCAACCCTTTTTTGATAAAAAATTACTATCTTTGCACACTAGTTTTTATTGAGAAAAGTTAATGCAAGGTCTAAATAAACAGCAGGTCGAAGAGAGTAGAGCTAAGTTTGGCTCTAACCTGCTCACACCTCCACCAAAAGAGTCGATGTGGAGGCTCTTTTTTGGAAAATTTGGCGATCCTGTAATCAAAGTTTTACTTATTGCGGCGGTGCTTTCACTTGCGATTTCGGTAGTTCATAATGAGTATTACGAAACTATCGGTATTTTTGCGGCGATTCTGCTGTCAACCTCTATTGCGTTCTTTTTCGAACGTGATGCCGCTAAGAAATTTGACTTACTAAATCAAATCAACGAGCAAACGCTTTATAAGGTTTGGCGTGATGGCGTTGTGACTGAGGTCGAGAAACGAGATTTAGTAGTTGATGATGTAATTATTCTAGATACAGGCGAAGAGATACCAGCCGATGCTCTTCTGCTTGAAGCAACTCATCTAATAGTCAATGAATCGACGCTGACAGGAGAGCCTCAAATCGGGAAAACAACTGTTGAGGCTGATTTTAAGAGTGATGCCACATACCCTAGTAACGAGATACTTAGAAGTACGACTTTAATTGAAGGAAATTGTACAGCTCGAATTATTAGAGTTGGCGATGCAACCGAATTTGGTAAGGTGGCTCGTCTTTCAACCGAAAAACCAACCGAGTCAACGCCACTCACTAAGCAGTTGGAACGATTGGCTAAATTGATTGGTGTTTGTGGTTTTGCAATTGCGCTGTTGACTTTTTTGATGCTGCTTATCAAGAGTATCATTAGTGGAGAGTTGAGTGGTGCAAAGTTAGGACAGCTGGGACTATTGGGAGCTGCTCTTTTGGGTCTTTTTGTGATGCTTGGTAAGGTGTGGATACCCATTGTGTTCGATGCTATGGAGTTGATGGGAAAGAAAAAAGAGATGCCAGAGAGATTTGCAAAAGTTGGAGTGTGGTATTGGGTGGTGCTTGGTTTGATGCTTTTTGGTGCGTTTGCTTGTGCTGGAGTTCCTTTTGGTGTTAAGGCTTTTTATGCAGATAGTTGGATTACGCTTTCGATGGCGCAGTCAGTGTTGAGTTACTTTATGATTTGTGTCACTCTGATTGTAGTTGCAGTTCCCGAAGGTCTGCCAATGAGTGTGACTCTATCTCTTGCACTTTCGATGCGTAAGATGCTAAAAGATAATAATCTAGTGCGGAAAATGCACGCTTCGGAAACGATTGGGGCAACAACGGTTATATGCACTGATAAGACTGGTACGTTGACTAGAAACGAGATGCGAGTAGCGCAGTTCTTTGAGGTTGCAGGTTCTAAAGAGTTACTTTATAGTGCAATTGCGGTAAATTCGACTGCAAATCTCGATAGTGAAGGTAAGGCACTTGGTAACCCAACCGAGGGTGCGCTGTTGCTTTGGCTTAAAGATAACGGAGTAGATTATAGTGAGTTGCGAACTGGACTAGAGGCGCAAATGCCGTTCAATTCGAAGTATAAGATGATGGCGACAGTGGCTATGATTGGGGGTCGTAGGTTGTTGGTGGTAAAGGGTGCGCCAGAGTATGTATTGGAGCGTTGTGAGCATTTTGATAGAGCCGAAGTTGAGAGTCAACTGCTTGATTTCCAGAATCGTACTATGCGAACTCTTGCATTTGCTTATAAAGAGTATAGTGGGAGTGGTGAAGATATTGAGAATGAGTTGGCGGGACTCACTTTGCAGGGTGTTGCAGCAATTGCAGACCCAGTGCGTGACGATGTTCCAGATGCTGTTCGAGAGTGTATGGCGGCTGGAATTGCTATTAAAATGGTTACGGGTGACACTCCAGCTACGGCTCGTGAGATAGCTCGTCAGATTGGGCTTTGGAGCGATGAAACAGACAGCGAAAGGTGTTTGATTACAGGTCCTCAATGGGAAGCACTAAGCGATGAGGAGGCTTATGAATTGGCTCCAATGCTTAAAATTATGGCACGAGCTCGTCCTCAAGATAAGCAGCGATTGGTGCAGCTATTGCAGAAACGTGGTGAGGTTGTGGCGGTTACGGGCGATGGTACGAACGATGCTCCTGCGCTCAATTTTGCAAACGTTGGGTTGTCGATGGGTACTGGTACATCGGTGGCTAAGGAGGCGAGTGATATTACACTGCTCGATGATAGCTTTGCTTCAATTGCTAGGGCCGTGATGTGGGGTCGTTCGGTCTATCTCAATATTCAACGTTTTGTGCTTTTTCAACTTACTATTAATGTAGCTGCGCTGCTTATAGTGTTGCTAGGAGCAGTTTTAGGTTTCGAATTACCACTTACTGTTACCCAAATGTTGTGGGTTAACCTAATTATGGATACCTTTGCGGCTGGAGCGTTGGCTTCGCTACCTGCCGACCCTAGGGTTATGAAGAGTAGGCCTCGCAAAAGTTCCGATTTTATAATTACTCGTGCCATTGGTCGTCAGATTATCGTAGTTGGACTACTATTTGTTGTTATAATGATTTCGTTGCTCTACTATTTTAGGTATATTGGTGGAGGAGAGATTGGCTTGCAATATTTGACTCTATTCTTTACTATCTTTGTGATGCTTCAGTTTTGGAATTTGTTCAATGCTAGGGCTTACAGTAGTGGTAGAGGAGTTTTCAGCGGTTTTGGTAACTCGAAAGGGTTTTTGTTGGTTTTGTTGATGATATTGGCAGGTTAGTTGCTGATTGTAAGTTTTGGTGGTGAGGTTTTCCGTACCGATCACCTTAGGTGGTGAAGTCTCCTCTTTGCGGATGTAAAGGTGACTGGCTGACAGTACTTAGGTGTCGTTGTCCCAGTTGTTTCC
>CAMTOL010000215.1 GCA_947074135.1 uncultured Rikenellaceae bacterium | reverse complement strand
ATTCTAACGATTCTTGTTTTTTGTTTTGGACAGTTGACCGTTAATTTCTCTCTAACTACTTGAGTTACAAATGGATCATAGTTTGGTCAAACTCGTCCAACCTCTGTAAATGTCGTCCCATCAGCACTTGTGCTCACAACCATCTCTTTGGGTAGATAAATCCAAGTGCCAACACTCTGCATAAATGAGCCTGTAACAGTCGAAATTTCAATAGGATTCTCTAAATCGATAGTTACGTCGAAATCTTTACTGTTAAAGCCTTGCATATAGCCGTCGTCGTGACGAACTGTGCCAGTAAAGCCATCTATTAGGGTGTTGTCGCCATTGTTGCCGGGATAATTCTCAGCGAATTTATGTCCGTATGTTAACCTTTTGCCGATAGCTTTGTGATAACCAATTGTTCTGACCGATGCAATGTTAGACAGCACTTTGCCACCTAGCGCAATGATGGCTTTAATATCTGTAGTTCTATCGATTGTAATTGGCGAAGTAAAAAGAGTCGATTTAAGTGTTGGTTCACTGCCATCAGTTGTATAGTAGATTTGAGCGCCATAAATTTCGGAAATCATATCAACCTCAAATACTTTTTTAGAGCTATTGTAAGTAGCCTCAATATTGACTACCGTAGAGCCTTTATGGTAATTAGCATCCATAGCACCGAGTCGTTTGGCGTTGCTAGTAAGTCGTTTCGAAAAGTCATTCCAATCTTTCATCTCTTTAGGAGTCCACCCAATTTCGGCAACAGCCATCATACGTGGTAGCGTCATACGCTCCACATCGCTGAAATATGGTATAAACTCACACCAAAGGTTTGCTTGAACGCCAAGAATATGTTTTGCCTCTTTTTCGGTCAGAACGCCCTCAATTGTAGGTTCAAAACCATAAACTCGTTTTGTAGTTATAAATCCGCCAATCGCCTTAGGCTCAACCTCTGGTGAGTTTTGGTAGTAGTCGAAATATAGGTGTGAGTTTGGAGTCATCACAACATCGTGACCCGCTTTTGCAGCTTTAACACCACCGTTAATACCTCGCCAACTCATTACGGTTGCATTTGGAGCAATTCCACCCTCAAGAATCTCGTCCCAACCAATTATTGGACGACCTTTTGAGTTCACATACTTCTCAATACGCTTAATAAAGTAGCTTTGAAGTTCATCAATATTTTTTAGCCCCTCTTTTCGCATACGAGTAGCACATTTTTTACACTCCGACCAGAATCTTTTGTCAACCTCGTCGCCGCCAATATGAATGTAGGCTGCATTTGGGAAAAGTTCGATTGTTTCGTCGAGAATATTCTCTAAAAATGTGAATACTTCCTCGTTGCCAGCGCAGAAACAAGTCGCCATCTCTTTTGGGTA
Organism: uncultured Rikenellaceae bacterium; assembly: GCA_947074135.1. Lineage (GTDB taxonomy): Bacteria > Bacteroidota > Bacteroidia > Bacteroidales > Rikenellaceae > Mucinivorans. The sequence continues at coordinate 2,324 of CAMTOL010000215.1, read as the reverse complement.
ATACCCTCCAGGAGTCACTTCTTGCGGTTTTCCTAAACAACTAAGTTCAGGATAGGCTGCAAAGACTTCGGAAGAGTGACCCGGTATTTCGATTTCGGGAATTATCATCACTCCTCGCGCTTCGGCGTATGCAACAATATCACGAATCTGCTCTTGAGTGTAATAACCGCCGTAAGTAGCCTCTTCGCCTTTGTTGCGGTCTATCGGTTTGCGATTGTCCCACTCGTCTTGTGAACGGTCAACTCTCCAAGCTGCTTTTGTGTTGAGTAGCGGGTAGCGTTTGCTCTCCATTCTCCATCCTTGATCGTCGGTTAGGTGCCAGTGAAAACGGTTCATCTTGTTCATTGACAAATAATCGATGTATCGCTTGACAGAATCGGCAACGAAGAAGTGACGAGAGCAGTCTAGATGCATACCACGCCACTGGAAACGAGGGTAGTCTTTGATTTTAAGTGCAGGTATAGCGTATTTAGTATCTTTATCTACTCCTTGGCGATTGCACACCTCTTCGGGCATCAATTGAAGAAGCGTTTGAAGTGCGTAAACTGCCCCTGGGTAGCTGGAAACCTCGATTTCTACTCCATTGTCCTCTATCTCTATTTCGTACCCCTCCTCCTTAATCCTAGACTCAAATTTGAGTTCAATTGTAGCTTTAATCTCTTTGTCGGTAGTGATAGTTGTTTGAGTATTAAATTTTTGGTCAAATATTTGGGCGTAGAATTTTGCAGCTCTTTCTAGCGAAGTTACTCCTTGCTCGTAATAGATTGTAATAGGAGTGAAGAATATGAAATCACTCTCATTGTTGTCAATCTGAAGATGAACGGGTTTTGGAATAATTGCAATTTGTTCAGCTTTTTTAGCGTTTGAACAGCTTATTAAAAGAGTAGCTAAAACGCCAAGAGTGATTAAATAGTAGGTTTTTCGTTTCATCGGTTCTATTAGTTGAGAGAGGGTTGTAGATTCTTTGTTGTATGTTTGTTATATTCTTCTTTTGTTAACAAATATAACTTTTTTTTCTTAAAAATACAAACTCAAATTAAGAACGAATTATAACACTGTATATCTGATTTTAGCTCAAAATTTATGGTAAAAAAACAGAGAGGTTTTCACCTTATGTTAGTGACAACCTCTCTCGAATTAATAACCAATTGCTATTCTATTATGATAGACCCTCGACTTGACGTTTAATAAAAGCAGTTAGTGCTTCGCCTTTGAGTAGTCCAGCACCGAGCAGTGCCAAATCGACGAGCGATGAGGCAACTTTAGTTTGAGCTTCTGTTTTTTTCGAAAGCATATCAGTCACAATTGTACTATTGCCATTAACTGCAACTGTGTAGCTGTCAGGCATTTGTCCGTAAAAGTTCATTGCTCCACCACCAATCTTGCTCATATCTTTCATACGACGCATAAACTCGTTTTGGGTAATGATAATTGGAGCAGCTTCGCTCTGCATAGCTTCGAACTCGACGTTGAATTTTGTTTTTTCGTCAGTTGGAAGTACTTTTTCGAATACCTCTTTAAGTGCTGTTTGTTGCTCTGAAGTTAAGGCCATAGCCAACTCTTGGTCGCTCTCGATTAGTTTGTCAACTGGTGCGCTGTCAACTCTGACAAATGTCCAATCGCTGTGTTTCTGTTCCAAAAAGTTGATAAAGTGAGCCTCTAAAGGCGAGTTCATAACCAACACGTCGTATCCTTTTGCCTTTGCAGCCTCGATATATGAGTGTTCGGCAACTGGGTCGGCGGTGTATAGATGAACGATTTTGCCATTTTTGTCAGTTTGTGCACTCTTAATAAAATCTGCATAATCGGTAAGCGAGAAGAATTTGTCATCGCTATTCTTTAACAGCGTGAACTCGTCGGCACGTTCGCCAAATTTCTCGTTGCTAACCACTCCATATTGAATAAATAGCTTCAAATCGTCCCACTTTTCTTCGTACTCCTGGCGTGAGTTTTTGAAGATATCTGCCAAACGGTCAGACACTTTTTTAGTAATGTGTGACGATATTTTCTTAACATTGCTGTCGCTTTGGAGGTATGAGCGTGAAACGTTGAGTGGAATATCTGGTGAGTCGATAACGCCGTGAAGTAGTGTTAAGAACTCTGGAACAATACCTTCAACAGAGTCATTTACGCCAACTTGATTGCAATACACTTGTATCTTATTTTTCTGCACTTCCAAGTTGTTTTTTAGCTGCGGAAAGTACAAAATTCCAGTCAATTGTAACGGATTCATTACTCTTAGATGGATATTCTACTACGGTTCTTCGGCTACGTGTTAACCTATATTGTCAACACACTTGCACTTCTTTCCGTTCTCTTCTGTT